>NZ_JBELOI010000005.1:0-221237 GCF_040276065.1 Castellaniella sp. GW247-6E4
TCGGGGGCGTCCTGATCGGGTCTCGTTCAACAACCTACATTCTGACAGGTCCACGGGACTTGTTCAGATGTTCCTTAGAGCTTCGTCATGACCGTGAACAATAAATACGCGAGTTGAATCTTTTGGGATAGACCCTCTTGCTTTTTCTGATGCAGCAGTATTCTGATGCAGCACTTCTTGTGAAAAATCGTACTCGTCATTCCCGATGTCTAGGCGGAGAGAATCGATGAAGGCCAAAGATGGTTCTCCATCCTCGCGCATAAAGACATCGTAATCGCTCTCTGATCCGCCACGAAAGAAGACGCCGTGGTGCAATTTTCTGTCCAGCATTGCGCGTGCGCCAGGAAAATTCTCATCTAGAAACTTATCGATCTGGCGTCGCCAGGCCGCAAAGCGTTCGCGCCCAAAGTCAGAGCCACGCTGCGAGTACGCACTTGCAACATCAGCAACAAGACGATCTTTAAATTTTTCCAGTTGGTCTAGTGCCTGCTGTTTATCCATTTTACGGGAACCTCTCATTGGTAGCTAACGTAGTGTATTCCGCAGAATCTGCGGGATACACTGGATCATGCGGAATACTCTGAACACTGACTCCTCCTGGAGGTGGTTTACAGCCTGGGTTTGCAGGCGTAGAGCTGCTTAAATATCTAAGTATAAAATTTTCGCGAAATCCCGCGAGCTTCAGGTAGACGAACTATAGCTTGCGAGCGAGTAGAGTCCGAGTTCTTCAAAGCATCTTTCGGACTGCGAGCAAGCCGGGTTGTGACCCAATGGCCGCTCTTGTGAATGGTGCTTGCCGTCGGCTTGGGCGAAGCAATTTTGTGACGAGTGGAACCACTGAGAAACTAGGCATGCACTCAGCTCAAAGCATGGACTGCTCCAAGCGCTTACGAAATCCCGGTTCAATGTTTTCTGCGAACGCTACAAAACCCTCTAGTGCCTGGGCTTCTTCTGCACTCAACCTTCCATGGATTTTTCGATGGAACATGGCCCTAATTAGCCTTTTTCGGTCTCTACCAATTGAAATGCTGCCTGAAGGAGTTAGAACAAGACCCGTTACCACCCGTTTGCTTGCTCGCGAGGCCCTTACAACCTTAGCCATATTTAGTTCTATGCGCGGGTATGCTAGGTCACGTAATAACTGCTTGACTACTTCAACGTAGCGATCCAACTTACCTGGCTCCGCCGCAGACAGCGTAATGTCGTCAGCGTACCTGGTGTAGGTTACATGCTCATCGTTTGCAATGTCCCCAAGTAAGCGGTCAAAATCATACATCAGGCTGTTCGACAACATTGGAGAGGTCGGCGCGCCGATACATAATCGAAGAGGGTATTCTCGCCGTGGCATCCAACAGCATGTATGGGCTATGATTTCTCTAGCCGACTCCCCAAGAAAATCAGCGCAGTAATGTTCGAGATGGGTTTGAATATCGTGCTTAACGATAGATGGAAAATAATTCGAAAAATCTAGTTTCAGTAAGTGCCGGCTATCGCGGTGAGCAGTCGCGTTCGCCCTGATTGAAGTGCCAGTCATATAAGCGGTGGCGGCCTCATGGATGGGCAAGCGATCTTTTAAATAGCGAATCAACCAACGCTGAATCGTTTTAACTTCACGGGCCGGCTGAGCGACCTCCCGCATCCCTCCCGATTTTTTAGGAATGTAGAAGACCTTGTACCGCAGCGGAGCGGTTCTTGTGAGCAAAGAAATATGCGAAGGCAATATACCAAGATCCGCTGCCATCTGAAGAATGATATCTGGTTCACGCTGCATGTCGCCCTCGCACCTCTTGAATTGCTCTGAATCGTTTTTTATCTCCTTTCTCGTACTCCGATAGGAGATCTGTGCGGAAGCGCATTAAATCGAATGGACCATCTTGAATGCTAAGGCGGACAAAATGCTGCGGCTCAACGCTGATATAGAACCGTTGATCACCCTTTGGTTCCATCGCTAATAGCTTGACTCGCTCCAGCAAAAATAATGTCTGTTTTAGATTCGTTTCACTGCATTCAATTCCAAGCCCTACGAGCAGTTGACGTAACTCGCGAAGAGTCAATGCCGAACATAGGTTCAAAAGATCGCAAATTAGCAAAGCGATGTCTAGCCATCCACCTGGATTTAACACTCTTTCAGGCATTGCTTGCGAGGCCCTGAATCGAATCGCATCGGCCAGCTCTGTTTGTATTTCTGTGGCGACATCAGGATCAAAAATAGAATATCGGCCCTGTGGTTTTGTCCAGCGATGGCACTCCGCCAGATTCTCGTGCGTCTTTTCAAGATAGTCGATCGGGCCGAGCTTGATAAAGGATCCGCTTTGATAATGATCGGTCTCGATGAATATCAGAAGCTTCTTATTGAACTCTTTGATCGCAGAAAATAGGCCAAGTTCTGCAATGGATCCGGCGCTTTCCAACACGACAACGATTACCGAAGACAGCTCGGCGAGATGTCTTTCAAAAGACACTAAGTCGCGATACGTTGCCTCATGGGACCAGTCCTTGTAGTCCTCCGCAACACGAATTCGTGCTTCAAAAGCGTCGTCCTTTGCCAGTTCACGGTGGATCGCATCTCTAATGGATAGTGGCTTAGCCGACCGGATATCAGTCGGACCTCCGCACAAGAAAATAAAACCCTCGTAAGGCTTTATCCTTGAGGTCGCGAGATTCAGTTTGGCTAAAAGAAGATCTCGCATCGGACAAATTCGCTTAAAAAGCGTTCTTACCTTTAAGATGCTGCGAAAGCGGCTTCGGGTTTTTCGAGTGCTCGCAGGAAAACGCGAAGCCGCTTTCGCAGCTTAAATGCACCCAATTATTGCAAGTCTGGCGAAGCGCCCGACATATCCACGTAACCCTTGACGTAGAAACGCGTAAGAACCGCCAAAGGTTAAATCAGACTACATTTGCTGTCAATCTGAAACGACGTGTTTTGGTGTTGTTTGGCCCGCAATTACTGCTTTGGGTCGATTGCTGCAGATGACATGACCAGTTTGGAGCCAACCTCATGATCCTTCCCGGAAAAGCGTTGCGACTTGTGCTTCTGCTCCAATACCTTGTTCAACAAACGGTGGTTTTCTGAACAGATGAAAATATCGCAATTTTTCTGTCATTTTCAGAAGACGACTGCACCATTCAGCGCGGTTTGAAGCCTCTTGTGCATACGGCTCCTGACAGCCAGATATCAGGACTCCTCTGCACGAAACTCGTCTATGCTCAATACTCGTATGCACCAAAGCGAGATGAGCATGGCGACCGATACCGCACCGATTACCGAGCACGGCGTGGCCACCCTGCCAGAACAGGCATGGGAGCGTGCGCGTCGTCGCGCGGAGATCATTGGGCCGTTGGCGCAGTCGGAGACGGTTGGGCATGAAGCGGCCGACGCGGCAGCCCAGGCATTGGGGCTGTCCCGGCGGCAGGTCTACGTCCTGATCCGCCGTGCCCGGCTAGGATCGGGGCTGGTCACTGACTTGGCTCTTGGGCAGTCGAGCGGTGGCAAAGGTAAAGGCCGCTTGCCGGAGTCGGTCGAACGAATCATCCGCGAGTTACTGCAAAAGCGCTTCCTGACCAAGCAGAAGCGTAGCTTGGCGGCGTTCCACCGCGAAGTTGTGCGGGCGTGCAAGCTGCAAAAGCTGCGGGTGCCGGCGCGCAACACGGTGGCTCTGCGGATCGCCGGCCTCGATCCGCGCGAGGTCACTCACCGCCGGGAAGGACAAGATGCCGCCCGCGACCTGCAAGGTGTTGGTGGTGTTCCGCCACCCGTCTCCGCGCCGCTGGAGCAGGTGCAGATCGACCACACAGTCATCGACCTGATCGTGGTGGACGAGCGCGACCGGCAACCGATTGGCCGTCCATACCTGACCCTCGCCATCGACGTATTCACCCGCTGCGTGGTTGGCATGGTCGTTACGCTGGAAGCCCCGTCCGCCGTCTCGGTCGGCTTGTGCTTGGTGCATGCCGCCTGCGACAAGCGCCCTTGGTTGGAAGGGTTGAACGTAGAGATGGATTGGCCGATGAGCGGCAAGCCCAGACTGCTCTACTTGGACAACGCGGCTGAGTTCAAGAGCGAGGCGCTGCGCCGTGGCTGCGAGCAGCATGGCATCCGGTTGGACTATCGCCCGCTCGGGCAGCCGCACTACGGCGGTATCGTGGAACGGATCATCGGCACGGCGATGCAGATGATCCACGACGAATTGCCGGGGACGACCTTCTCCAATCCTGACCAGCGCGGGGAATACGCCTCCGAGAAGATGGCCGCCCTGACACTGCGCGAGCTGGAGCGCTGGCTCACATTGGCGGTCGGCACCTATCACGGCTCCGTGCACAACGGCCTGCTCCAACCGCCGGCCGCGCGCTGGGCCGAAGCTATCACGCGGACCGGCGTGCCAACCGTCATCACTCGCGCTACGGCTTTTCTGGTCGATTTTCTGCCCATCATCCGCCGCACGCTGACCCGCACCGGCTTCGTCATCGACCACATCCACTACTACGCCGATGCGCTCAAGCCGTGGATAGCTCGGCGGGACCGCTTGCCTGCGTTCCTGATCCGGCGCGACCCGCGCGACATCAGCCGCATATGGGTGCTGGAACCAGAGGGGCAGCACTACCTGGAAATTCCCTACCGTACCTTGTCGCACCCGGCTGTCACCCTCTGGGAACAACGACAGGCGCTGGCGAAATTGCGGCAGCAAGGGCGCGAACAGGTGGATGAGTCGGCGTTGTTCCGCATGATCGGCCAGATGCGCGAAATCGTTACCACTGCGCAGAAAGCCACGCGCAAGGCGCGGCGCGACGCGGATCGACGCCAGCATCTCAAGTCAACGGAACAACCTGTCAAAACCACGCCACCAGCGGACACGGACATGGCAGACCCGCAGGCGGACAACCAGCCACCTGCCAAACCGTTCGACCAGATTGAGGAGTGGTAGCCGTGGAAGAATATCCCATCATCGACTTGTCCCACCTGCTGCCGGCGGCCCAGGGCTTGGCCCGTCTCCCGGCGGACGAACGCATCCATCGCCTTCGCGCCGACCGCTGGATCGGCTATCCGCGAGCAGTCGAGGCGCTGAACCGGCTGGAAATCCTGTATACGTGGCCAAACAAGCAACGCATGCCCAACCTGCTGCTGGTCGGCCCGACCAACAACGGCAAGTCGATGATCGTCGAGAAGTTCCGGCGCACGCATCCGGCCAGAGCCGACGCCGACCAGGAGCACATTCCGGTACTGGTCGTGCAGATGCCATCCGAGCCATCGGTGATCCGCTTCTACGTCGCGCTGCTCGCGGCGATGGGAGCACCATTGCGACCGCGCCCACGGCTGCCGGAAATAGAGCAACTGGCGCTGACACTGCTGCGCAAGCTCGGTGTGCGTTTGCTGGTGATCGACGAGCTGCACAACGTCCTGGCCGGCAACAGCGTCAACCGCCGGGAATTCCTCAACCTGCTGCGCTTCCTCGGCAACGAATTGCGCATCCCGCTGGTCGGTGTGGGCACACGCGACGCCTACCTGGCCATCCGCTCGGATGACCAGTTGGAAAATCGCTTCGAGCCGATGATGCTGCCGGTGTGGGAGGCCAACGACGATTGCTGTTCACTGCTGGCCAGCTTCGCGGCTTCGCTCCCGCTGCGGCGACCTTCGTCGATTGCCACGCTGGACATGGCTCGCTACCTGCTCACGCGCAGCGAGGGCACTATTGGCGAGCTGGCGCACCTATTGATGGCGGCGGCCGTGGCCGCCGTGGAGAGTGGTGAGGAAGCGATCAACCACCGCACGCTCAGCATGGCCGATTACACCGGTCCCAGCGAGCGGCGGCGGCAATTCGAGCGGGAACTGATGTGAAGCCAGCGCCACGCTGGCCACTGCATCCGGCACCCAGGGAAGCCGAAGCCCTGTCGTCGTGGCTCAACCGCGTGGCCCTTTGCTATCACATGGAAGTGTCCGAGCTGCTGGAGCACGATCTTGGTCACGGCCAGGTTGATGACCTGGACACCGCGCCACCACTGGCGCTGCTGGCGATGCTCTCCCAGCGGAGCGGTATCGAGCTGGATCGGCTGCGCTGCATGAGTTTCGCCGGCTGGGTGCCTTGGCTACTGGACAGCCTTGATGATCAGATTCCAGCCGCATTGGAAACCTATGCGTTCCAGCTCTCGGTACTGCTGCCGAGACTCCGCCGTAAGACGCGATCCATCACGAGCTGGCGTGCCTGGCTGCCCACCCAACCGATACACCGCGCCTGTCCGCTCTGCCTGAACGATCCGGAGAACCAAGCCGTACTGCTCGCGTGGAAGCTGCCCCTGATGCTGAGCTGCCCACTGCATGGCTGCTGGCTGGAATCCTATTGGGGCGTGCCAGGGCGGTTTCTCGGCTGGGAGAACGCCGACGCCGAACCGCGCACTGCCAGCGACGCGATTGCGGCGATGGACCAGCGTACCTGGCAGGCACTGACGACCGGCCACGTGGAGTTGCCGTGCCGACGCATCCACGCTGGATTGTGGTTTCGACTGCTACGCACGCTGCTCGATGAGCTGAACACCCCGCTTTCGGCGTGCGGAACCTACGCGGGGTATCTCCGCCAAGTCTGGCAAGGCTGCGGGCATCCGCTGCGTGCTGGGCAAAGTCTGTGGCGACCGTATGAAACCCTGAACCCGGCAATACGGTTGCAGATGCTGGAGGCGGCGGCAACGGCAATCAGCTTGATCGAGGTGAGGGATATCAGCCCGCCAGGCGAGCATGCAAAGCTGTTCTGGTCCGAGCCCCAAACCGGGTTCACCAGTGGTCTGCCGGCGAAACCGCCGAAGCCCGAACCCGTCAATCACTGGCAACGGGCGGTCCAAGCTATCAGTGAGGCGATCATTGAAGCCCGGCACGACCCCGAGACGGCACGCTCGCTGTTCGCGTTGGCTTCCTATGGTCGGCGCGATCCCGCTTCCCTGGAACAGTTGCGCGCCACCTTTGCAAAGGAAGGCATTCCCCCGGAATTTCTGTCACATTACGAGGCTGATGGACCCTTTGCATGTCTTAGACAGAATGACGGGTTAAGTGACAAATTTTGACGACCAGAACTTTCCGGTGCACACTGTCACATAATCGAACGTATATGTGACAGGTACAAGATGCTGATTGGCTACATGCGAGTATCGAAGGCGGATGGCTCCCAGGCGACGGACTTGCAGCGCGATGCGCTGGTCGCGGCCGGTGTTGATCCGGCGCATCTCTATGAAGACCAAGCGTCCGGAAAACGCGAGGATCGTCCCGGTCTGGCGAGCTGTCTGAAGGCACTACGGCCAGGCGACACGTTGGTCGTTTGGAAACTGGATCGGCTCGGGCGCGACCTGCGCCATCTGATCAATACCGTCCATGACCTGACCGGACGCGGCATCGGCCTCAAGGTGCTGACCGGGCACGGCGCGGCCATTGACACCACGACCGCCGCCGGCAAGCTGGTCTTCGGTATCTTCGCCGCGCTGGCCGAGTTCGAGCGCGAGTTGATCGCCGAGCGCACCGTGGCGGGCCTGGCCTCAGCACGGGCACGCGGCCGGAAAGGCGGCCGGCCGTTCAAGATGACCGCCGCCAAGCTGCGGCTGGCGATGGCGGCAATGGGGCAGTCAGAGACCAAGGTCGGCGACCTGTGCCAGGAACTTGGCATCACGCGGCAGACCCTGTATCGGCATATTTCACCCAAGGGCGAGCTACGTCCAGATGGCGAGAAGCTACTCAGCCGAATTTGATGCCGACATGAGGCGACGTAGCGAAAGCGTGGTTTGTCTCAATTTGACGGCGGCGAACCGCAAGCGTTCGGTTCGCCGCTCGTTTCGGTCGCAGTGCTGGCCCGCGCCTGGAAACGTTGATAACACTCCAGCCCGCAGAAGTGCTCGACGTACTCCGCGCCTTCCGGTGTGAAGGCGGCATCGAGCGGAATTTCCTTGCAGCACACGCAGCAACTGGTGGCGGTCGGATCATTTGCATTCATGGTGGCACCCCTCCATTGACTGACGAAGACGGCGAATGCCGCCGCCGGCATCGGCTTTGCGAACAGAAAGCCTTGCCCGCGCTCGAACGCTTGGGCCCTCCGCCGTAGTCCATCCATCCGGCCGGGAAGCGCTCATGATCTTTCCCTGAATGCCCGCAACGCCCGCGCCAGTGACAGAAGAAACAGGCCGGTCAAACCGAGCGCCGTGATGACCCAATACTCGACAAGGAATGCACCGGCGGTTGTGCCGGCCAGCACGGCAGCGAGGATGGACAGGTGGCAGGGGCAAGTCAGCACGGCCAGCGTGCCCCACAGGTAGCCGGTGAACGGTTTGTGCGTCTCGGCCGGCATGCGCTCGGGGCTGTTCATGGCAAACTCTCCGCATGCTGTGCCGGCGCGGTCGGCATGGCGGCCAACTGCACTTCCAGATTGGCCAACGCTTCGCGCCGGCGTTCGACGAACTGACGCAGCACAGCAAGCTGCGCGGCAGTTTCATCGCAGTTCGCCGCATCCAGCGCCCGGCACAGCCGCGCCAATGCGCCGAGGCCGATGCCCGCCTCGAAGGCGGCCCGCACGAAGCACAGTCGCTGCAAGGCGGCGTCATCGAACAGGCCGTAGCCACCCGTGGTGCAGGCGACTGGCCGCAGCAATCCACGCAGCAGGTAATCGCGCACGATATGCACACTCACCCCGGCATCAAAGGCCAACCGGGACACCGTGTAGGCGTTCATCGAACACCTCCTTTTCCTCATCCGGCACAACACGAAAGCTGCTTCACGTCCTTGCTGAAGGTCTGCGCCGCGAGCTTCAACCCCTCGACCATCGTCAGGTAGGGGAACAACTGGTCGGCCAGTTCCTGCACCGTCATGCGGTTGCGAATGGCGAGAACAGCCGTCTGGATCAATTCGCCGGCTTCCGGGGCGACGACCTGCACGCCGATGAGCCGTCCGCTACCTTCCTCGATGACCAGCTTGATAAAGCCGCGTGTGTCGAAGTTGGCAAGCGCACGCGGCACGTTGTCGAGCGTGAGCGTGCGACTGTCGGTTTCGATCCCGTCGTGATGCGCTTCCGCTTCGCTGTAGCCCACGGTTGCTACTTGCGGATCGGTGAACACCACGGCCGGCATCGCGGTTAGATTGATGGCAGCATCCCCTCCGGTCATGTTGATCGCGGCACGGGTGCCGGCCGCTGCCGCCACATAGACGAATTGTGGCTGGTCCGTGCAGTCGCCGGCCGCGTAAATGTGTGGCGTGCTGGTGCGCATGCCCTTGTCGATGACGATGGCACCCTGCGCATTGACGGTGACTCCCGCCGCGTCGAGTGCCAGGCTGCGCGTGTTCGGTGTCCGTCCGGTAGCGACCAGCAGCTTGTCGGCACGTACTTCACCGTGTCCCGTGGTCAGCACGAATTCGCCGTTCACATGCGCGACCTGGCTGGCTTGCGTGTGTTCCAGTACCTTGATCCCTTCGGCACGGAAGGCCGCTGTGACGGCCTCGCCGATGGACGGGTCGTCGCGGAAGAACAGCGTGTTGCGAGCTAGGATCGTGACCTGGCTGCCCAGCCGGGCGAAGGCTTGCGCCAGTTCCAGCGCGACCACCGACGAGCCGATCACGGCTAGGCGTTCGGGAAGGGTGTCGCTGACCAGGGCCTCGGTCGAAGTCCAGTAGGGTGACTCTTTCAGGCCCGGAATCGGCGGCACGGCCGGGCTGGCACCCGTGGCGACTAAGCAGCGGTCGAAAGCTACCACGCGCTCGCCACCATCGTTTAAACGGACGACCAGGCTCTGCTCATCCTTGAAACGCGCCTCACCATGTACAACGGTGATGGCCGGGTTGCCGTCCAGAATGCCTTCGTACTTGGCATGGCGCAGTTCTTCGACGCGCGCCTGCTGCTGGGCCAGTAGTTTGCTGCGGTCAATCGCAGGCACAGTCGCCGCGATACCGCCGTCGAACGGACTTTCCCGACGTAAATGGGCGATGTGGGCGGCGCGAATCATGATCTTGGACGGCACGCAGCCGACGTTGACGCAGGTGCCGCCGATGGTGCCGCGCTCGATCAGCGAGACGTGCGCGCCTTGCTCGACGGCCTTCAGTGCTGCCGCCATTGCCGCGCCACCGCTACCAATGACGACGACCTGCAACGGGCGTTCGTTGCCACTGGGCTTATCAGCGGCCCCTATCCAGCCGCGCATCTTGTCGAGCAGGCCGGCGCGGTTGTCCGTCGGTGGCGCATCGGCAAGCGTTGCCTCGTAGCCCAGTCCGGCCACGGCGGTAGTCAGCGCATCCGATGACGTGCCCGCCTCAATGGCGAGTTGCGCTGTGCCCTTCGGATAGGACACCAGCGCCGATTGCACGCCGGGCACTTTCTCCAAGGCTTCCTTGACGTGAGCCGCGCACGAGTCGCAGGTCATCCCGGTGATTTTCAGGGTGGTCATGTATTTTTCCTTTTCTGTGGTGGCTACGGCTGTTGCCGTCAGCCACGTTGTTCTGGCAATTCACAGCTGTCCGGCCCGCAGCGGCGATGTGCTGGCGAGATGAAATCCCAGACCGACACCCCAACCATCAAGGCCAGGCCGACATAGAGCAGTCCACCGCTCTGCCAGCCGTAAGCCCGCATTAAAAACACCGCTGCCAGCACCAAGATCGGGCCTATCGTGCCGAGCGCCGTGCGTCGCCACTGTCGATGATTGAGCCAAGCGATAGCATTGGCGAGTAACGCGATGCCGGCGAACATCGGCAGCAGGATGCCAATGAATAGCCCCTCGTACTGGCTCAAGAAGCCCAGTCCGATGGCCGCGCCAAAGCTGGCGATGGCAGGAAAACAGGCGGCGCAGCCCATCGCGGAAACGACGCTGCCGAGCGCGCCGGTTTTGCCAGCGATGCGCGTGATGAGTCCCATGTGTCGCTCCCGAGTTCGGTTAACGGATCAGCGTTTGAGGCTGGACGGATAGCCCGCGTCCTCGGTCGCCTTGGTCAACTTCTGGACGTTGGTCTTGGCATCGTCGAAGGTGACGACGGCCTGGCGCTTGTCGAAACTTACGTCGGTCTTGCTCACGCCCTCAACCTTGGAAAGCGCGTGCTTGACAGTGATCGGGCAAGAGGCGCAGGTCATGCCAGGCACGGACAGCGTGACGGTCTGAGTGGCGGCGAACACGGGGGCAACGAAAGCGGCGAGAGCGAGGGAGGCAAACAGCTTTTTCATGATGAACTCCTGATTAGTAGAAAAATGGCATGACGTAGGGAAAACCAAGCGCGACCAAGACCAACACGGCGACGAACCAGAAAATGAGCTTGTAGGTGGTGCGCACTTGCGGAATCGCGCACACCTCGCCCGGCTTGCAGGCTGCGGTCGGTCGGACGATGCGCCGCCAGGCAAAGAACAGTGCAACCAGCGCCGCGCCGATGAAGATCGGCCGATACGGCTCCAATACCGTCAGGTTGCCGATCCAAGCGCCGCTGAACCCCAAGGTGACCAGAACCAGCGGCCCCAGGCAGCAGGCCGAGGCGAGGATGGCAGCCAGCCCGCCGGCGAAGAGCGCCCCGCGCCCGTTTTGTGGTTCAGACATGCGCGTGTCCTTTCGAATTTAAATTGGATAGCGTAACCTTACTTCCGTAGTCATGTACGGAGTCAAGCAATATGGAAAACAATTTGGAAAATCTGACCATCGGCGTTTTCGCCAAGGCGGCCGGGGTCAACGTAGAGACCATCCGGTTCTATCAGCGCAAGGGCTTGTTGCCGGAGCCGGACAAGCCTTACGGCAGCATCCGCCGCTATGGCGAGGCGGATGTAACGCGGGTGCGGTTCGTGAAATCAGCCCAGCGGCTGGGCTTCAGTCTGGATGAAATAGCCGAACTGCTGCGGCTGGAGGATGGCACCCATTGCGAGGAAGCCAGTAGTCTGGCCGAGCACAAGCTCAAGGACGTGCGCGAAAAAATGACTGACTTGGCGCGTATGGAGTCGGTGCTTTCCGAACTTGTGTGTGCCTGCCACCTGCGGCAGGGGAATGTTTCTTGCCCGCTGATTGCTTCACTGCAAGGGAAGAAAGAACCGCGCAGTACCGACGCGGTGTAGCCAAGGGAACTACGCCTAAGCGTGCTTTATTTTCCGTTTTCTGAGGTGACGTCAACCGTCAGAAAAAACCGTGCGGCCGACTTTTGATAATTCGTGCTATCGCCTTCTGAAAATGACAACTTTTCCGCCGTGAAAGTCCCTTGCGAGTGTTAATATAGTCGTCAGGTTTTCAATGTTCTGGTTGTGTTCATGAATCAACGTATTGGATACGCTCGCGTATCGACCGATGACCAGCACCTAGACCTGCAGCGCGATGCGCTGACGCAGGCGGGGTGTGGTGTGATCTACGAAGAAGCGGCCAGCGGCAAGAGTACGGCCCGACCGGAGCTTGAGCAGTGCCGTAAGGCGCTGCGGGCAGGGGATACTTTGGTGGTATGGCGACTGGATCGCCTCGGACGCAGTTTGCCTGACTTGGTGCAGATTGTGTCCGAGCTGGAACAGCGCGGCGTCGGCTTCGAGAGCCTGACAGAGAAGATCGAGACGGGCAGTGCAGCGGGGAAGTTGGTTTTTCATGTATTCGCGGCGCTCGCCGAGTTTGAACGTGGATTGATCCGGGAGCGAACTCAAGCCGGACTAGCTGCCGCCCGTGCTCGTGGTCGTGCAGGTGGCCGTAAGCCTAAGCTGGATGACCAGCAGGTGCGGGAGATCAAGGCGCTTTTGCGCGACCCTGATATGCAAGTGGCAGATGTGGCCCGCAGGTATGGCGTGTCGCGCACCACCCTTTACAAACACGTCGGCGTCATCGCGCCGCGTCAATGAGGATATGGGATGCTCCCAACAATAACCGCAGACAGTGTGCGCAGCAGGGGTGTGCCTGGACTCGCAGTCCCTGTATGCCCGGTCATGGCTGCGACAGAGGCTTTGGCGGCGCAGGGTGGGCATGAGGTTCGAGGAGCTATTTTTACGCGTTCTGAAGTGGTGGACTTCATCCTCGACCTAGTGGGCTATACGCAGGATAAGCCGCTTCACGAAAAGCGGCTTTTGGAACCATCATTCGGTGGTGGCGACTTCTTATTGCCGATCATTCAGCGGCTATTGACCGCATGGCGGGCAGCAAGGCCAAACGGCTCTGCGTTTGATGAACTCGCCGATGCGCTCCGGGCGGTGGAGCTACACCGCGACACCTTTCACGGTACTCAAACTGCTGTGGTCGAGCTGCTTAAGCGCGAGGGGGTCGCTTCAAATGCTGCGGCCGCGTTGGCTGATTGCTGGTTGTCCCAGGGCGATTTCCTGTTGACTCCACAGGAGGGGCAGTTCGATTTCGTAGTGGGCAACCCGCCCTACGTTCGTCAAGAGTTGATCCCAGCGCCATTGCTTGCCGAATACCGCAGCCGTTATCTGACGATGTATGACCGAGCTGATATATACATTCCCTTCATCGAGCGTTCGCTGTCGCTTTTGTCTGATGGTGGCAGCCTCGGCTTCATCTGCGCGGATCGCTGGATGAAGAACCGTTATGGCGGGCCGCTACGCAGCTTTGTAGCCGAGCGGTTTCACCTGAAAATCTATGTCGATATGGTGGATACACCGGCTTTTCATTCAGAGGTGATCGCCTATCCGGCCATCACTATCATCAACCGTGAAGTGCCGGGAGCAACGCGTATCGCTCATCGCCCGGCTATTGATCGGGCGACACTGACCACTCTGACAGGATTGCTCAAGGCTCCCTCGCTGCCGAATGAAGCCGGCCCAGTGCGGGAACTTGCTCGCGTTACCAACGGTGCGGAGCCATGGTTGCTGGAGTCATTTGATCAGATGGAGCTCATTCGCCGTCTGGAAGGAGCTTTCCCTCTGCTTGAAGATGTGGGGTGCAAAGTCGGGATCGGTGTTGCAACCGGCGCTGACAAGGCGTTCATCGGAGATTTCGAGACACTGGATGTTGAGCCAAGCCGGAAGCTACCGCTGGTAACAACCAAGGATATTATGACCGGCGAGGTAGAGTGGCGTGGACAGGGCATCATCAATCCATTTGCCGAGCCAGGCGGGTTGGTCAATCTCGACGATTATCCGCGCCTGCGACGCTACCTTGAGGCCAGACAAGAGGTAATTGCGAGGCGTCATTGTGCCCAGAAAACTCCGGCTAACTGGTATCGCACGATTGATCGCATTACTCCGGCGCTGGCCGCGAGACCGAAGCTCCTGATTCCAGACATAAAGGGTGAGGCGCATATTGTCTTTGAAGGTGGTGAGCTTTATCCCCACCACAACCTCTACTTTGTCACGTCAGGCGACTGGGATTTGCGGGCTTTGCAGGCTGTATTGCTGTCTGCGGTCACTCGCCTGTTCGTCGCAACCTATTCAACAAAAATGCGGGGAGGTTTCTTGCGCTTCCAAGCACAGTACCTGCGACGCATTCGCATTCCGCATTGGACGGAAGTGCCTGAACCATTGCGCCGAGAGCTGGCCGAGGCTGCCATCAAGCGGGACGTGCAAGCTTGCAACCGGGCTGTGTTCAAGCTCTATGGCCTGAGTCACGAAGAAATATCAGCCCTTGGGGGTAATGGAGAATAAATGGCACTCGATCTTGTCGATTACGAACAGAAAGCCCGTGAGGCGGTGAAGGCGTTTTGGGGTAACCGCGAAGCTGCACGGCAAAAGCAGGTAGAGTCTGGTAAGGCTGATCAAGGTGAGCGAGCAGGAGTGACCGCTGGCAAGAATATGGACGGTTTCCTAGCTTTGGTGCGCGATATCATCGAAGCCAATGGGCTTGCTCACGCCGATTTATACCTGAACAAAGGGATGCTGACCCTGCCGGGCTATTTCCGTCCAACGAAGTTGTGGGATCTATTGGTGATCTACAAGGGCGAGCTGATTGCAGCCATCGAGCTAAAAAGCCAGGTAGGCCCATCGTTCAGTAATAACTTCAACAACCGAGCTGAAGAAGCCATCGGAACCGCTCATGATCTATGGACGGCCTTTCGCGAGGAGGCTTTCGGCAAGCAACCTCGCCCCTTTGTAGGGTGGATGATGATGGTTGAGGATGCACCAGAGTCGCGTAAGCCTGTCCGTGATTCGGCACCTCACTTTCCAGTGTTCGAAGAGTTCAAGGGGGCATCCTACCTCAAACGATATGACTTGCTGTGTCAGCGACTAGTGCAGGAACAGCTTTACACCACCGCTGCCGTCATCGCAGCAGAGCGCAGCGCGGTAGATACCGGCGATTTCACGGAGTTTTCGTCGATGACTAGCCTCAGGACATTCGTATCTGCTCTGGCAGGTCACATAGCGGCAGAGGCAGCGCGGTTAGGTTGATAAACGAGTTGGTTGATCGCGCGAAGCGTCAACATTACGATATCTGCGGGGAGAATCATGCGCATCCTGAAAGTCGAAATCGGAAATTTCAGAAAGCTCGTAGCTACCCGGATTGCATTCGCCCCTGAGAAGACTGTGTTCGTTGGGGCGAACAATAGTGGCAAGACCTCCGCGATGACTGCGCTTCGCCGTTTTCTTGTTGATTCGCGGGGTTTTACCATCAACGATTTTAGCCTTGCCCACTGGCAATCGCTGAATGCTGAGGGGGAGGCCTGGGAGGTAGCCATCAAGGCGGGAGAAGCGCTCCCGACGCCGAGCCTTCTGAACTTCCTGCCGCAGCTAGATGTGTGGCTGCAGGTTGAAAATGGCGAGATGCACTACGTGCAAAGACTTCTTCCGACGCTGGATTGGAAGTCAGGGCCGCTTGGCGTTCGGCTGCGGTACGAACCCGATGAGCCAACCAAATTTCAGCAAGAGTACATTGCCGCGAGAACGAAAGCTGCTGACACTACCGCTGCCGCGATCAAGGCTGCGGAAGGGAAAGGCGATCTGCCTCAGCTCGAACTTTGGCCGCTGAACTTGGTTGACTTCCTTGATCGGCGTATGCGGTCCTTTTTCAAGGTGAAGGCCTACCTCTTGGATCCCGCGAAACTGGTGGATCCTAAGGATGGCCTAGCTGAGATGCAGGTTCTTCCGGAGGGTTTGGACCCCGTCGAGGGAAACCCGCTCGATGGCCTTATTCAGATTGACGAGATCAGTGCGCAGCGAGGCTTTGGCTCTCCTACAACTCCGCGCGTTCAGCGTGACGATGCCGGCGCAGAAGCCAGGGGTGGGCGCCGCCTCTCGACGCAATTACGCTCCTACTACGACAATCATCTCGACTGGCAGGACACTCCGGAATTGTCCGACATCAAGGCCATGGAAGCGCTCGACAAGGCGCGCAAGGCCTTTGACGAAAGGCTATCCGAGTCGTTCGACAAAGCGCTGAAAGAACTTCAGAGGCTTGGTTATCCAGGCATCTCTGACCCCAAGCTCAGAATCGCGACCAAGCTCAAATTGCAGGACGGTTTGAGCCACGATTCCGCGGTTCAGTATGAGATCCCAGCTGCGGCGGGCGGACAGGCGTATCGACTGCCTGAAGACTCCAATGGGCTTGGCTATCAGAACCTTGTCTCGATGGTCTTTGGTTTGATGAGCTGCCGTGATGCGTGGATGCGCGTCGGGAAAGCAGCCGCCTCAGGTGACGATACTAAGCCTCCGCCACCGTTGCACCTGATGTTGGTGGAAGAGCCCGAAGCCTATCTTCATGCACAGGTGCAACAGGTCTTCATCAAGCACGCTTACGATGTCTTGCGGAACAATCCGGCACTTGGAAAGTCGCCCAACTTTTGCACGCAGCTCGTTGTGAGCACACACTCCAGCCACGTCGCTCATGCCTGTGATTTTGCTGCGCTACGCTACTTCCGTCGTCTTTCGCCTACAGGGAAACGCAAAACCCCAACCGCGTGCGTGATCAACCTTTCGTCGGTGTTCGGGAAACCAGATCAGACAGCCAAGTTCGTTGCTCGCTACCTCAAGGCCACGCATTGTGACCTGTTTTTCGCTGACGCAGCCATATTCATCGAGGGCAGCGCAGAGCGGGTTTTGGTGCCGCATTTCGTGGGGCAGATCGACGCGTTCGAGTACCTGCGGAGTTGTTACATCACATGGCTCGAAGTAGGCGGAAGTCATGCGCATCGGTTCAAAGAGCTTGTGGAGGCGCTAGGTCTGACAACACTGATCGTCACCGATCTAGACGCCAAAGACCCAAATACCAACAAGGTCGAGAGGCCAGTGTTGGGTAGGGGGCTTGAGGCCCGCAACGAAACTCTGCGGACCTGGGTGCCAAATCAGACATCAATCGACGCCCTCATGAAGCTTGAGGAGAAGGATAAGGCGCTTGTCTATCCTAATGGATATGCTGTTCGTTCGGCCTACCAGACCAGTGCGAAATTAAAGATTGGAACGACCGAGGTAAATATTCACGCGAATACGTTCGAGGATGCGTTATTTTATCGAAACTTCGACTACTTTAAGGGACGGAAGGCCACAGGCCTTGCGGGCAAGTTCCAGAAGATTGCCGATGATGTGAAGGATGCTGGCGACCTAGCAGCGAGGGTGGCACTAGCGATTGACGATGGCAACAAGGCTGAATTCGCCTTGGAACTGTTGTTCAGCGATGATGTCGAGAAGCTTAGCGTCCCTGACTACATCGGACACGGACTGCTTTGGCTGAAGGAACAGCTTGAGCGCAAAGAAGCGGATCTTGCTCCGAAGGCCGGTGCAGCATGACTGCGGCAGCCGAGATAGCGAACGACGACCTTGATCTGCACGTAGACGAGGAGCTCAAAAAGTGCCTCGACCCCCAGGCACCGCAGAGCTTCTTCCTATTTGCTGGAGCAGGCTCGGGTAAGACGCGCTCGCTGATAGCTGCGCTCGATCATCTGCGCAGTACGATGGGAGGGAGTTTAAGAATGCGCGGCCAAAAAGTCGCGGTCATCACATATACGAAAGCGGCGCGCGATGAGATTATCCGCCGGACCCAGTTCGATTCTGTAATTGTCGTCTCGACGATCCATAGCTTCGCCTGGACGCTGATCGAAGGATTCAATCACGATATCAGAGAATGGCTGCGTGTCGCGCTGAACGACGACATTCTGGATCTGCAAGTCAAGGAGGCGAAGGGACGCGCAGGCACCAAGGCGTCTTCGGAGCGTCTCGCTGATATCGCTTCCAAGCAAAGGCGCCTTGCTCGGCTCGATACCACGAAGAAATTCGTCTACAGCCCAGACAGCGACAACCGTGGATGGGACTCACTCAACCACGCGGAGGTGCTTAAGCTCGCTGGCGACTTTGTGCAGACCAAACCGACGCTGCGGCAGATTCTGCGCGATGGCTATCCGTACATCCTAGTCGATGAGAGCCAGGACACTAATCGACATATTTTAGAGGCTCTGTTTACCTTCCAAGCCGCGCACAAGAGCGAAGTCGTCGTTGGTCTCTTCGGAGATATGATGCAACGCATCTATGGTGATGGTCAGCCGGGCCTCGGCGAAAATCTGCCTGCGGATTGGGCCACTCCTACGAAAAGGCTGAACTTCAGATGCCCGCGGCGAGTGATCGAACTTATAAACAAGGTCCGTGAAGCCACTGATAAGCAAGCCCAGATTCCTTGCAGCGTAGCTCAGGAAGGCCATGTCCGGATGTTCGTGTTTCCCTCTGAGGGAACAGATAAGGCTGCAGCGGAGGAGGCGATCTGTGCACACATGGCAGGTCTCACCACAGATGGGGGTTGGTTGGATGAGGACGCAGTCAAGGTCCTCATCCTAGAGCACCGCATGGCAGCCCTCCGGATGGGCTTCGATGATCTGCTGGCAGCGCTCTATCCGATTGCACAGTTTCGAACCGCGCTTCTCGACGGGACACTTCCGTTGGTCAATTTCTTCTCGAACCTGATCCTGCCGCTCTGGGATGCCAAAGACGATAAGTTTGGTATCGCGCGGATCGTTCGCGAGGCATCGCCGCTCGCTAGCGCGAGCGCATTGAAAAATGCTGATGACCAATTTAAGCAACTTGCCAAGGCGCAGGCCGGAGTCGATGCCCTTGTTGGGCTACTTGATGGGAATCCGGCGGTCACGTTCAGCGAAGTTGTTCAAAATGTCGCTGAAACCGGACTGTTCGAGATTCCAGATCTTTTCAAGGTGGTGCTGGCTGGTGCCGACATTGAGGTGGCCGATAACGACGGGGAGGAAGAGCGAACCGACCGCGATAAGGGGGTTGCGGCGTTCTTGGCTGTACCATTCGGACAGGTGCGAGCTTATGCCAAATATGTGGGCGGTAAGGCTCGTTTCGATACCCATCAAGGGGTGAAAGGCCTCGAATTTCCGCGTGTGATGGTCATTATGGACGACCGCGAGGCACGCGGATTCCTGTTCAAATACGACAAGCTCTTCGGCGGCGGAGCAGAAGACAACCAGACGGCTTCGACGCGTCGTTTATTTTACGTCACGTGCAGCCGTGCGGAACGATCCCTTGCTTTGGTTGCCTACGCAGAGCGCCCTGAGTACGTCAGAAATCAACTCTTGATGAATGGCTGGTTCAAGCCGGAGGAGATATTTCTTGGCCTACCGTAGCAGGCATCTTCGATGGTTCCTACCAATACGGCGGAGGCTGTTTGAACCGCCCCGGATTTTGTGGAGGCTCCAACCTCTGAGAGAATGGAGCTATGAAGAAGCAAAACAAGTTTTCCCCTGAAATGCGTGAGCGCGCCGTGCGTATGGTGCAGGAACACCGTGGCGAGTATCCGTCGTTGTGGGCGACCATTGAATCGATTGCCCCGAAAATAGGCTGTGTACCGCAAACCTTGAACGAATGGGTGCGCAAGCATGAGGTTGATGCAGGCGTGCGCGATGGGGTGCCTAGCGCCGAACGGGAACGCGTCAAGGCATTGGAGCGCGAGGTGAAGGAATTGCGCCGCGCCAATGAGATTTTGAAGCTGGCGAGCGCTTTTTTCGCCCAGGCGGAGCTCGACCGCCGGTTGAAGTAATCCGGCGGTTTATTGACGAACATCGGCACACCTACGGGGTCGAGCCACTTTGCAAAGTCTTGCAGATTGCCCCGTCGGGCTACCGACGTTATGCCGCACAACAAAGGAATCCGCAATTGCTGTGCGCACGCGCCAAGACGGATGCGGTTCTGATGCCCGAGATTCACCGGGTTTGGGAGAAGAACATGAAGGTCTATGGGGCGGATAAAGTCTGGCGTCAGCTTCATCGCGAAGAGTACGCCGTGGCACGCTGCACGGTAGAGCGGTTGATGCGACGCATGGGCATCCAGGGAGCCAGGCGTGGCAAGACGGTGCGCACCACCGTAGCCGACACCGCAGCACCTTGCCCGCTAGACCATGTCAATCGCCAATTCAAGGCCGACCGTCCCAATCAACTGTGGGTGTCGGATTTTACCTATGTATCGACCTGGCAAGGCTGGCTGTATGTGGCCTTCGTCATTGACGTATTTGCCCGCCGGATTGTGGGCTGGCGTGTCAGCAGTTCCATGCATACCGACTTCGTGCTCGATGCCTTGGAACAGGCGTTGTATGACCGTCAGCCGCAGCAAACCGGTGGTCTGGTACACCACAGCGACAGGGGTTCTCAATACGTCTCCATCCGCTACACAGAGCGGCTCGCCGAGGCCGGTATTGAGCCCTCTGTGGGTAGTCGCGGAGACAGCTATGACAACGCCTTAGCGGAAACCATCAACGGCTTGTACAAGGCTGAAGTGATTCATCGACGTGGCCCCTGGAAAACCAAGGCATCCGTGGAGTTGGCTACGCTCGAATGGGTCTCGTGGTTCAACCACCACCGCCTGTTGGAGCCCATCGGTTATATTCCACCGGCGGAAGCTGAAGAAAATTATTATCGGCAACTGACTGAAAAGGTCGCCGTCGAGGCCTAACTTAAACCAACCAGCCTCCACGGAACCCGGGGCGGTTCATTCAGCCAGTGGTCCTCATGCTTCGCAGAGGACCAGACGCTGACCGCTGCCTTGCTCGACCGTCTGCTGCATCACGCCCATATCGTGCAGATTGCCGGGGAAAGTTACCGGCTTAAGGACAAGCGAAAAGCTGGGAATATCAAGATCAGGACTTAGGTTTTTTGATGCCGGGGTGGGTCAGTTTTACTCCGACGATTCCGACGAAAGTGGGTCAGTTTTCAACCGGCGTTGACAATTAGTTCTTTTCCACGGGGTGTTTTATGATGTCAGCGAAGATTTATTCTGCAATATATTGATTTAAAAGTATATTCTATGTCGATTGATGTTGGGGTGGGAATGGTTTTCTGCAAGCTGATTCCTGGGATGATTAATGGCCTTAGCCCAGTTTTTTTGCCAGATCTTCAGCTCTTGGGTGATAGTAGCGCTTCAACATTCTGAGATCGCGGTGCCCAGTCACTGCTGATAACTCAAGCACATTCGGTAGCTTATCCGCCAAACGGGATGCGGCCTCATGGCGCATATCGTGGAAATGCAGGTCGTCGAGAAAGCCGGGAAGAGGTGGAGTCCCAGTACTTTGGCAGTCCGAGATATATTTCTCTTTCGCGCGTTCGATGGCTCTGACATAACCCTTCTTCAACGCGGCTGCAGTGGTTTTGAAAACGGGGCCAGACGCTGATGGTTTTGGCTTACCCGGCTCGGTTTTGGGATAGGACGGTACTCTTTGCAAAATCGCTACGGCACGTGTCGAAAGGGGAACTGTGCGGGAGTCGCCATTCTTTGTGTCAGGCAGGTACGCTGTCTGACGCTCCAAATCGACATGCTCCCATTGCAGCGACAATAGCTCCCCACGTCGCATGGCGGTCTCCAGGGCGAGCTGTACGAGAGGCAGGATCCATGGATTGCGGATGCCTGCTGCCAGGGTGCCGTTGGCGTTTCTTTCTTCACCACAAGTTAGGGCGGCGAACAGGTAGCGCTGTTCGTCAGGGGAAAGCCTGCGTTCTCTGGGCCGGGAGTGTTCTGGTCGCTTCACGTAGGGGAAGGGGTTTTCGACGTGAATACCCCATTCACGCCGGGCATGATTCAGCACTGCGGAAAGCAGGTTGATTTCCCGGTTGACCGTGGCACCAGTGACTTCTTTCAGGCGGCGATCCCGCCATTTCGCGATCTCAGTGCTGCTGACCGCTGTCATCTTGAGTGAGGCAAGAGTCTTATCGCGTAGCAGGACGTTGATCTTGATGGATTCGATTTCGGCTGATTTCTTGCTTGGAGTGACTTCCTTCTGGTAGCGTTTCAGGATGCTGGCGAGAGACGTTTTGTCCGCCTCCTTTCGGTCAACAAAGCCTGAGGTCTCCAGCTCCCGTTCGATGGTGCGCACCCACTTCTCCGCATCCTCCTTGTACATGAAGGTGCGGGACTGGGACGGAAAGCCTTTGCGTCGTACCTTGGCCTGCCATTGAAGCTCCCCTCGTTTGGTGATCGTGCCCATTCATTGTCCCAAATGTGTCCCAATAAATGAGTATATTATACGTACGCTGTTTATTTAAGCCATTATTTGGATGAATGACCATGCCTTCACACGGCAGGGGTCACTGGTTCGAACCCAGTACCGCCCACCAGAATTTAAGAGCCATATCAAGCATTTAGCTGATATGGCTCTTGTTCGTTCTAGATGTCGATTTGGGGTGATCTTCAGCAATCCCTGGGTGGCTCCAGGCTCCACCCCGGGAACGGGATCAGAGGCGAAACAGGCTGCGGATGCGTGTCAATATGGCATCTTGTCGCTGCACCGTCCGGGTTTCCCGCAATTCTTGTTGCAGCGTGCTGCGCTGCTCGTTGCGCTCGGCCAGCAGGTGGGCGAATGAGTCGGCGAGTTCGGGGCGGTTTTGCAGCATGATCTGGAAGGCTTCCTTGCTCAAGGCATAGCACTCCACCTCCCCGCGCGCACTGAGCGTCGCACTGCGGGGCTCGCCTGTCAATACGCTCATTTCCCCCATGATCTGTATGGGTTCGAGCACGGCCAAGGGGTGGCGCCCGTCCTCGCCGTCCAGCCAGACGTCCACCTGCCCGCGTACCAGGATGAACAGGCAATCCCCCACCTCGCCCTGTCGCGCGATGGTGGAACCCGTGGCGTAGGGGGTTGCCCGCAGTTGCCCTGCCAGTTGTCGGCGCTCGTCCGGGGTCAGCATGCTGAATAGCGGCAGCCCGGCGAGCACAGACTCGAGCCCGTTGAGGTCTGATTCGCGCGGTTCACCCGCCATCGCTGCATTCGCCGCGCGGTGGATGTCCCGGCGAGGTGCCGCCATGCGCCAGCCCTGCCGCCGAAACAGTGCATGCAGGTGTTGGCGAATCAAGGAGTCGCAGGTGCCTGGCGTCTCTGGGTCCGTCAGAAGGTAGCGCACGGTGTACTGCAGCATGCCATCGACGAAATCGCTCACGATGCAGCTTGGCGCGGGGTCCTTGGCGATGCCAGGCAAATCGGCCTGCGCCAGCGCCTTTTGCACTTCGTCGATGACACGACCGGACGGCATGTCGAAGCCGCAATAGAAATTGACGAGGCGCACGCGCGCTGGCGACGACGGGCCGCCGGTGAGCGTGATCCTGGATTTCATCAGATGGCTATTGGGGATCAGCACCAGTTCTCCGAACAAGGTGCGCACGGCGGTATGCCGCCACTGGACCTCGACGACCCGACCGCTCATGGTGTCGAGCTGTATCCAATCCCCGATATGGATGGAATGGTCCAGCTGCAGGGCCAGTCCGGAGAGAATGTTTCCCAGGGTGTCCTGCATGGCGAATGCCAGCACCGCTGTCAGCACCGCCGTACTGGCGACGAGGCTGCCCAGATCCAGTCCCTCGGCCGACAGGCGCAACAGCAGCCAGACGATATAGCCCAGGAAAATCAGCAGTTCCTCGAGAATCCGGGGCGGGCGCATGCCCAGCCGGGGCACCAGCAGCCGGAACACCATGAAGCCGCCTTGGCGTATCAATGTCATGCCCAGCACGAGGACGGCCAACTGGGAAAAGCCCTTGGCCAGGCTTGCCGAGCCTGTGGCGGCGCTTGCCGCACCCATCACCACCAGGGCGACGAACAGCAGCAGCATCCGCAGCGCGAATGGCAGCGCGCGCCGCGTGACCCGGGTCAGGGTCATGCCCAGTACGATGATACAAGCCATGGCCGGGACGTAATGGGGCAGCCAAGCCTGATGCAGGTGGTCGAGGAAAATTGCCCAGTATGCGGTCATGATTTGTTCTCGTGATCGAAAATCGCTGGCCAATCCGCTGGCAGCGAGACAGGGTCTGTGTCGGTCATTCTGGACAGATAGATCGAATAGAGGGTCTCATGCTCGGGATCGTCGTTCAGCAGGGACTCGAGCCTGGCCCGGGCCGCCGGCCAGCGGCGAGCGCGGTAATCATCGACTGCGGCGGCAAAGGCCGCGACCCGGGTCCGCAGCCCGTCGGTGGCCTCTGAGAGCGGGCAGATCGGCTGGAAGATCTCTACGGGCCTGGTCTTGCCCTTGACGCGGATGCGATCCACTGGACGATACAGGAATTCGTCGGCCTGGCGGCGGGTCGTGTCGGACACCAGCACCGGCAAGCCATAGTGGCGGGTCATGCTTTCAATGCGCGAACCCAGATTCACGGTGTCGCCCAGCACCGTGTAGGCCCGCCGGTAGCTGGACCCCATGTCGCCGACGCTCATCGGGCCGGTGCTCAGTCCAAGCCCGATTTCGAAGGCCGGCAGCCCCAAGGCCTGGAACTCGCCGCGCAAGCCGATCATGCGACGCTGCATGGCGAGGGACGCGCCAACGGCATGCCGGGCGTGATGCGGATCGTCCAGCGGCGCATTCCAGAACGCCATCACCATGTCGCCGACGTACTTGTCTATCGTACCCTGATGGTCAAAGATCACCCGGGTGACGGCGGACAGGTATACGTTCAGTAGATGCTTGAGTTCAGCCGCCGACAGCGATTCCGAGATCGTGGTA
The DNA here is from genome assembly GCF_040276065.1 of Castellaniella sp. GW247-6E4. Classification (NCBI taxonomy): domain Bacteria; kingdom Pseudomonadati; phylum Pseudomonadota; class Betaproteobacteria; order Burkholderiales; family Alcaligenaceae; genus Castellaniella; species Castellaniella sp. GW247-6E4. Next base: position 24,806 of record NZ_JBELOI010000005.1, read on the forward strand.
AAGCCCTGTATGTCGGCAAACAGCACCGTCATCTCGCGCTGTTCGCTCTCCAGCGACACCAGATCGGGCTGCATCACCATGCGTTCCACATAGGCGGGCGGAACATACTCGCCGAACAGGTCCTGGATGGCGTGCTTTTGCCGGTTGGTCCTCAGGTAGCCGGCTATCACGTTGAACGCGGTCAGGCAGAACACCATCAGCAAGGTCATGGCCAGAGGCAGCGCGATATGGGCGTAACGCCACAGCAGCAAGTTGACTCCGAGGACCAGACCCACCCACCCCGCCGAGACCATCAGCATCCAGGTGGGTGATCGGCCCGGCAACGCGAGCATGAGCAACAATCCCGATATCAGGACCATCAGGAATGTGGCCCCTGGCTCCCAGTCGGGTGTGTAGTAGAAGACGTTCTCGCCCAGGGCCGCCTGTAAAATCGCATCCAGGACGTTGGCATGCGCTTCGACACCGGGATACGCGGTCTGTAAGGGGATGGTGCGCAGGTCGCCCAGGCCCAGGGCCGAGGTGCCCACGAGGACGAGGGCACCGTCAAGCTGCTGCAACAGCTCGGAGGGGGCATCGCCGCGCAACACGTGGGTCGCCGGGATCACCGGGTAGGAGCCCGCCTTGCCGCGATAGGGCACGAGTAACTGCGCCTGAGCATCGACAGGCACTTGCACGCGGTTTCCGACTTGTACGCCGGCCACCAGCCTGCGCGCACCCGCCTCGGCGGATATGAGCTTTACCCATGGCGCACCCAGGGCCACCCGCGACATCTCCAGCGCCAGCGAGGCATAGACGCCGTTTTCATGCTGTATCGCCAGCGGCATGCGCCGCACGATGCCGTCGGCGTCCGGGATCGCGACGATGAAGCCGGCGCTCAGGGCATTGGCGGTCAGCGGCTCTGGATTGCTGGTGAAATCCGGCATGCTCAAGAGCGGGGACGCGGCGGCGTCCTCGGCGGACAGTTCCAGGAACGGAAAGGGCAGGACGCCGGTCTTGCCGCCGTCCGCATGAAAAAAATAACCCAGCATCACCTTGCTGCCCAGGGTGTTCGCCAAGATCGTATCCCCGTCGAATGCCGGGACCAGGTCCAGCAAGGCCTGGCGCATGTCGGGTGCCCAATCGACGGCCTCTAGCAATGACTGCGCCGGATTCACGCCCGGCTCGGAAAATACCGCGTCGAATCCGATTAAGGCGGCCCCGCGATCCTGCAGGGCCAGGATCAGGTCAGCCACCTTCGCGCGATCCCAGGGCCAGCGGCCCTCGCGCTGCAGCGTTGATTCGTCCACGTCGATGATGACGATGGGAATGCGCGCGGGCCTTTGTGGCGGCAGGGCCTGGAAGCGCCAGTCATACAGTAGGGAATCGAGACGCGTGATGACGGCACTGCGCGCCGGGTCGTGTGGGTTTAGAAAGTGGATGGACACCAGCGCCCCGACCAGCAGCGCGCCGGCCAATAATTGCCAGCGGCGCCGCATCCAGGGCCAGGGGGTCTTCGCGCTCAATGTTTTACTGAGTCAGCCCGGCCGTGCCTATCACTTCTTCGCCGTTGGGGCTGCTTATGTGGTAGGACACCCCTGCTTGCTCGGCGTTCGGACCGGCCAGGAAACCATCGACATTGGCGGTGCACCCGACCGTGGTGCACTGGGTGCCTGTGACTGAGGCGGCCGTGAAATCGAAGGCCCCGGTCGTATGACTGAAGCTGGACAGGGGTGTCCCCGAGGGTGTCATTGCGTTGTAGACAACGCCGGGCATGCTCACCTGCATGTCAAAGCCATAGGTCGGCGTCGAACTCAAATCGATCTGAAGGTTGAAGGCATCCAGCGTGCCAACCTGACCGGACATCATATTCAGGCCTCGGGCCGCCGACCCGCCCGCCAATTGGTAGCTCAGGATGCCCCCCAGCGGGATCTGCGCGGCGACCGAGCCAATGATGTAAGGAAGGTACTGCCCTTGCCCTAGCGTGACGTTGGGGGTGCTGGGCACGGTGGGCAGGCCATTCAATGTGCCGCTGCCATCGGTGAACTCGCCCCAGCTGACATGACCGAGCGTACCCAGCGTGCTCGGCTCTACCTGCAGGCTGCCGATGTCATATTCCAATAGACCGCTAACGCTTGTCACTGCCCCCGAACTGGGGTCGAACTGCACCCCGAAATCATTGGGATCGGTGGATAAGTAGTAGGCCGGTCCGGCTGTAAATCCGGCTAAGCGGTAGCCAAGCCCGTCAGGTAGGAAGGGCGACGGGGTGGGGGGACTAGGCGGCCCGGACGGCGGCGGGGTTGATCCCGCCGGCCCGATGGCGGCACCCGCTACCAATGTGTGAGACAAGGGAAGATCCTGCGTGACGTCCAGGCCATAAGGATCCTGGTCGATCAGCCGCAGGGTCTCGGCCTTGTCGCCTCCGACGGCAGTGGCCAGGTATAGCGGCCCCTGCTCGGTGAACCGGGGCGCCGTGCCCAGGGTCACCTCCGCGTTCCGTCCCTCGGGCACCTCGAGGGTGCCCTGGTCGTTCGTGATCACGACCTTGCCCTTGCCGACGTGCACCCGCAAGGTATTGGGCGGATTGAGGACCGCGATATATTCCGTGCCGCGGATGCCCAATGTCGCGACGGACGTTTTCAGTTGATAGCGCTCGTGCCGGACTTTTCCGATCGAGCCTGTGATCGTGCGCAGGCCGCCACGCACCATGCCGAACACTAGGGAACCGTCCTCCTGGGCCTGGTCCTGGTGCTGGTACTCATCCACCGAGAAGGTGGTGTTCGGCATCAGCGAGACCAGACCGCCGTCGGTGAAGCGCATCTGCGCGCGGCCGTTCTCGGCCGTGTCTATCGTATCGCCGCCGAAGATATCCGCGCCCTTTTGCAACGGCCTGGAGGCCGAGCCTGAGGCCGTTGCGGTCACCACCCCGCTGGTGAAATTGACGCGTGCCGCGATCTCGGCCGCCGCCGGCGCCTGCAGCATGAGCGCGCCGAACACGGCCGCCGCCAGCCAGTGAAAAACCCGCCGCACGCACGCATCCCCGTAAGGCCCGGCCTGCGCCCTGGCTTTCCACAAAGAATCAGAAAAACTCATAGCGCAAACTCATGGTGAGGGTATGCCGTTGATAATCAAACAGTGGGATGGAAGAATCACTGGCCGCAAAGCGATACTGGGGGCGCAGCGACAGCTTGCGATTCAGCGCATGATTGACGCCGAGATACGCATCGTAATGAGTCTCGGTGCGAGACTCGAGAAAGAGGATTTCCTGCCCGTCGTAGCGGCGGCGCTCCGCGCCGACGCCCGCCTCGATCTGGGTGCGGGGCGTCGCCATCACCATGCCGCCCAGGCGCAGGCCATGGAAAGCATGCTGGAAATTGTCCGGGGCGCTCGAGTGCTTGTTGAGCTCCCGCCCGGCATACACGCTGGCATACACGACCGCGCGATTCGCGGCCAGGCCTTGGGCCCAGGACACGCCGCCGACATAGCGATGCGCGTCGCGCTCGCCCATCGAGGGGTAGCGCAGTTCACTGACCTGGCCAAAGGCACTGAACTCGGCGCTGTCTGAAACCGTATACGCGTATTGACCCAATACACCGAGCAGGTTGCGATAGTCGTGGCCACCCAGGTTGTAGTACTGGCCCAGGAGTTTGCCCGTGAATTGATGGCGGGAGGTCTTGTAGGTGAGGCCCACCCCGGCATCGGCCACCGCGCTGTTGTAGTCGTGTGTGTTCCAGTATCCTGTGCCGGACACGTTGCCGTCGGCGATGAAACGCCAATTGCTATTCAGAGGCGTCGAGTAACGGATATTGAATGCCGCCTGATTGAATCCGCTGGCCCGCTCGCGCCCTTCGCGGCTCAAGCGCATCCGCTGGTTGTTGAACAGCGGTATCGCAAGACTGTCTTGTGACGTCGCGTTATTGATGTTGCTGTCATACCCTATCCCTAGCTGCACATACGAGCGCAGACGGGTATCGTCGTGCCCGGACTCGGTGCCCGTGAGCTCATCGAGATAGTCGGTGATCACCGACGCGAGCTGAACCGGAGGGGCGGACTGGGCCAGGGTGTCGAGTTCGAGGCGGGCGCTGTCTGTTTCGGTCAGCGCCATATGGGCACGAGCCATGCCTAGGCGGCATAAGCCGTTGTCGGGTTGCACCGATAAACAACGCTCGAAGGCAAACGCGGCCTGGGTTCCGTGACCAGTGCCCAGGGACGCCTGTCCGAAGAGGAAGTCGTAGGAAGGCTCCCCGGAAAGGTCATCCTGCAAGGGCAGCAGGATCCGGTGGGCGGTTCCCGCCTGCCCGGCATTCAGCCAGTCCCTGGCCTGAGCAAGCGCGTCCTGATGGGTCTGGAGCCAGACGGATGAGGGCGTGGGTTGCGCCATCGCCTGACCCATTCCCCATGTGGCCAAGCCCGCACATAGAAAAAGCGCGCAAGCCCGCCCCCCTTGCCGCATCCCTGCAAGCCGGTCAATCATCTGCTTTCCCCTGCCCCGCCGGGACTGCTTTTTATTAGAAATTCTGATTAAACCATCATTTTCCATGAAGCTATGTTAAGTTGCAATCTTTTATACTTTATCTACGGTGATTTCCGCTAAAACAGCCGGTATCCCGCGAGATTTTCAAAATGAAAGACACTCCCCCCCCGGACCAGTCCATTGTTGTCGTACAGGTGACGGATCCGCACTTGTACGAAGATCCCTCGGGATGCTTGCTGGGCGTCCAGACCGACGCCAGCCTGCGCGGGGTGCTGCGGCATATCATCGAGTACCAGCCGGACATTGGCCTGCTCCTGGCAACCGGGGACATCAGCCAGGACGGCAGCCTGGCCGCGCAGCAACGATTTCTGCGGCTGGCCGCCGATGTGCCCGCCCCTTTGCGCGGACTGCCCGGAAACCACGATGCGGGGCAAGCCTTTCACCAGGCCTGGGGCGAGCAGGCCGATCCCGTCAAGGATATCGGGCGCTGGCGGCTGATCATGCTGGATACCCGGGTTCCGGGCTCCAATGCCGGGCGTCTGGCCGAGGCGCAACTCGAGCTGTTGCTTTCGGCGGCACAAGAGGCGCATGACAAGCACATACTGGTCGCGCTGCACCACAACCCCATCGCCATGGGCAGCGCGTGGCTGGACACGATGACGATCGCCAACGCGTCGGCCCTGTTCGACATCCTCGAGCGATTGCCGCGGGTCCGGGCGCTCCTCTGGGGGCATGTGCATCAGGAATATGACGGCTTCCACGAGTGCGCCGATCGGGCCGGGCGGCAATCCCCCGGGGTCAGGCCGCCTGCGCGCCGCGGCCTGCGCCTGTTGTCCACGCCGTCGACCTGCGTGCAGTTCACCCCCGGCAGCCGGACATTCAGCCTGGACAGCGCGGCGCCCGGCTACCGCTGGCTGGTGCTGCATCCCGACGGCCGCTTGGATACAGGGGTGAGCCGTGTCGATGGCCTGGGCTTGAAGCCCAGCCTGGACAGCGCGGGCTATTAGAAGCGTCTCATCGAGGAAACCCCCGGCGTGGATATCGTGCCTGCGGCAGACTCTCGCCTTGGATTGGCGAAACGGGCCGACATCGGCGTGACCTCCCGATATGTGGGCCGAGGCGCCATAGCATGCGTATACACTACGAGATTGGCCATGGTTGGAAAACCAGGGAGGAGACCCATTTCATGAACGCTGCCAATCCACAATCGACAATGATGACCGGGGCGCCGGACTGGGTGCGCCACGAGCGCCTGAAGGCCTGGGTACAAAAGATCGCCGCACTGACCCAGCCCGACCGCATCGAATGGTGCGATGGTTCGAGCGAGGAATACGACCGGCTGTGCGAAGGCCTGGTGCAGGCGGGGACGCTACGCAGGCTCAACCCCGCAAAGCGGCCCAATTCCTACTTGGCCTGGTCGGATCCGGACGATGTGGCGCGGGTCGAGGACCGCACCTTCATTTGTTCGGAACAACGGGAGGACGCGGGCCCCACCAACAATTGGGCGCCGCCGGCGCAGATGCGAGAGACGCTCGATGGCCTCTTTGAGGGGTGCATGCGAGGCCGCACCCTGTATGTCATCCTGTTTTCCATGGGACCGCTGGGCTCCCCGATCGCCCACATCGGCGTCGAGCTCACCGACTCGCCCTATGTCGTGGCCAACATGCGCATCATGACGCGCATGGGCCGCAAGGTCTACGACGTGCTCGGTGCCGATGGCGATTTCGTGCCCTGCGTGCACTCCGTGGGTAAACCGCTGCAGCCCGGCGAGGCCGACGTGCCCTGGCCATGCAACGAGACCAAGTACATCGTTCATTACCCCGAGACCCGCGAGATCTGGTCCTTCGGTTCGGGCTATGGCGGCAATGCCCTGCTGGGCAAGAAATGCTTCGCCTTGCGTATCGCCTCGAACATGGGCCGCGAGGAAGGCTGGCTTGCCGAGCACATGCTCATCCTTGGGGTGACCTCGCCCCAGGGCAAAAAGATGCATGTCGCCGCGGCGTTCCCCTCGGCCTGCGGCAAGACCAATTTCGCCATGATGATTCCGCCCGCATCGCTGCCGGGATGGAAGGTCACCACCATCGGCGACGATATCGCCTGGATCAAGCCGGGGCTCGACGGCCGGCTGCGGGCCATCAATCCCGAAGCCGGCTATTTCGGCGTCGCGCCGGGCACCAATGAAAGGACCAACTACAACTGCATGGCCTCGCTGCGCGGGAATGTGCTGTTCACCAACGTGGCGCTGACCGACGACGGCGACGTCTGGTGGGAGGGCATGGGGCCGGCGCCCGCGCATTGCATCGACTGGCAAGGCAAGGACTGGACGCCTGACTGCGGGCGCAAGGCGGCGCATCCCAATGCGCGCTTCACGGTGGCGGCCGAGCAAAATCCCGCCATCGATCCGGAATGGGACAACCCCGAGGGTGTTGCCATTGATGCGTTCATCGTGGGGGGGCGTCGCGCCGACACGGTGCCGCTGGTGACCGAGGCCCGCAACTGGGTGGAGGGCGTGTACATGGCGGCGACGCTGGGCTCGCAGACTACGGCCGCGGCCGTCGGCGCACAGGGCGTGGTTCGCCGGGACCCTTTCGCCATGCTGCCATTCTGCGGCTACAACATGAGCGATTATTTCGCCCATTGGCTGGCGCTGGGCGAGAGGCTCCAGGCGGCGGGTGCGACGCTGCCGCGCTTCTTTGCCGTCAACTGGTTCCAGACCGACGATGACGGCCACTTTATCTGGCCCGGGTTCGGCGAGAACATGCGGGTGTTGAAATGGATGCTCGAGCGCATCGAGGGCGCCGCTGGCGGCAGCGAGTCGCTGCTGGGCACGACCCCGCGCTATGAGGACATCGCCTGGGACGGCCTGGATTTCAGCCGGGATGCCTTCGCTCGGATCACCGCCATCGATGAGGAGGCCTGGCGCAAGGAACTGGCCTTGCATGCTGAATTATTCGACCGGCTCGCGCGGGGCCTGCCGCCCTCATTGCGCGACCATCGCGCGGACCTTGCTGAGCGGTTGGGCTAGGACCGTCCGGCTCGGAACGCCAAAGCCCGCGTCCCGGCGCGGGGTAACCGTGCGGCCTCTGGGCGCCGGCACGCGTTCCGGCCCTGGGTCGTCATGCGCTCAGCGCATGGGTTTGGCCCAAATAATGCAATAGATATCTGCCCGCAGGGCACATACACTGAATCTCCGGATCAGCCGGCCTTTGGATCAGCACTGCGCCAGAGGCCGTGGACAAGGCACGATCAGCCAGGCGAACCGGCGCGGTCGCCCGCGCCGACCGTCAGGAGACCAGACATGGCCCACCCTCAGCGAATCGGCAGGACGATCGAGGATTCCACACCCTATTGGCCCGCGGAGCCCGCCGCGCCGCGAAATGCGCCCAATGTATTGATCGTGCTGTTCGATGATGTTGGGTTCTCGGATTTCGGGTGCTATGGTTCGGGGATCCGCACGCCAGCCATCGATGCACTGGCCACCGGCGGCTTGCGGTATTCGGGGTTCCATACGACCGCGATGTGCTCGACCACCCGTGCGTCCTTGCTGACGGGCCGCAACCACCACTCGGTCGGGATGGGCTGCCTGGCCAATTTCGACAGCGGCTATCCGGGCTACCGGGGCAAAATCTCCAAGGAAGCCTGCACGCTCGGCGAGGCGCTGCGCCCCGCCGGTTACCGGAACTATTTCGTCGGCAAGTGGCACGTGACGCCGATGAGCGAGGGCGGGTCCACGGGGCCCTTTGACGGCTGGCCGCTGGGCCGGGGGTTCGACCGGTTCTATGGATTCCTGAACGCGGAAACGGACCACTATTCGCCCGAGCTCGTCCAGGACAACACCCACATCGCACCGCCCGGCGATTACGCGAGCGGCTACCACTTGAGCGCCGACCTGGTGGACAAGTCCATCGGTTTCATCGCGGACCACATCGCGCAGAAGCCGATGGCGCCCTGGCTGACCTGGCTGGCTTTTGGGGCCTGCCACGCGCCTCACCAGGCGCCCAAAGCGCTCATCGACCGCTACGAGCCCCTCTTTGCCGATGGCTGGGATGCCGACCGGCAGCGGCGGCTGGCGCGGCAGATCGAGATGGGTCTGGTCCCCTCGGGCACGGTGCTGCCTCCGCGAAACGATGGGGTGCGACCCTGGGACGAGCTGTCGGGTGATGAGCGCCGCCTGTTCGTGCGCCTGCAGGCGGCGTACGCGGCGATGCTGGATCATGCTGATCAGCAGATCGCGCGCCTGGTGGAATTCCTGCGCACGACCGGGACGCTGGACAATACGATCGTGATCGTGATGTCCGACAACGGTGCGAGCCAGGAGGGTGGGCCGCTGGGGGCGGTCAACACTCTGGGCAGCTACAACTACCAGCCCGAGTCGCTGCGGGAAAAACTCGAGCGCATCGAGACTATCGGCGAACCCGGCAGCCACTCGAACATCCCGCATGGCTGGGCGATGGCGTCCAATACGCCGCTGAAGCGCTACAAGCAGAACACGCATGGCGGCGGTATCCGGGACCCCTTTGTCATATCCTGGAACCGGGGGATCGCGGCCAGGGGGGAAATCAGGCACCAGTTCGTCCATGCCTGCGACTTGTTCCCGACGCTGCTGGATGTGATCGGCGTGCGAAGCCCGCAACTCGTCAATGGCATTGCGCAGATACCCATCGAGGGGGCGAGTTTCAAGGCATCCTTCGCCGATCCCGATGCGCCGGCAAAGAACGCGCCGCAGCATTTCGAGATGTTCGGCCATCGCGGCCTATGGCTTGGGGGCTGGAAAGCCGTGGCCTATCATCCGCCCGGCACGCCGTTCGAGGACGATCGATGGGAGCTCTACCACCTGGAGACGGATTTTTCCGAAGTCCGTGACCTGGCCGCGCAAAAACCCGTCCTGCTCGAGGCGCTCAAGGCGATCTGGTGGGAACAGGCCGAGAAATGCAAGGTGCTGCCGCTGGACGATCGCTTCGGCCCGAGGTTTGCCGAGAACGCCCGGCGCATACTCGGCGAGCGCCGGCGGTTTGTCTTCCACCGCGGTGTGGGACACGTCCCGACCGACTTGGCGCCGGACGTCAGGAGCCGCAGCTACACGATCCGGTGCCACGTGGCGCTCGAGCCCGGCGCCCAAGGGGTCCTGATTGCGCATGGCGATGCCACCACCGGCTATTCGCTGTATGTGAAGGACGGTTACCTGTTCCACGACCTGAACCTCGGCGGCAGCCATGAGATCGTTCGATCCGTCCAGCGGGTGCCGCCGGGCGCGACGACACTCGGCCTGCGGGTCGGACGGCTTGAGCGCGGCGCACTGGGCGAGGCCCTGCGCAGCCGCTATATCCTGCTGGTCGACGACGAGCCGGCGGGTGAAATCGAGAGCACGCGCCACTTCAAGTCCCTGATCTCCTGGTCGGGTTGCGACATCGGCTGCGACAGGGGGTGCGCGGTGTCGCTGTACGAGGCGCCGTTTCCCTTCACCGGCCACTTGTCCAGGGTGGTGGTCGACCTGGATGACGATCAGGTGCTTGACGGCGAGACGGTCGGCCTGGCCGAGATGGGCCGCGAGTAGGTCGGGTGGGTGCTGCTGCGCCGTCGAACGGGTCGGCGTCTTAGCGCAGCGACGCGCCAACCGCCGTTGCGATGTCGACGAACTTCTCGATGGCGGGCGATACGCGCTCGCTAGGGCGGATGACGCCCAGCGTCAGGCGCGGGCCGCGGCCCCGTAGCCGGCGGTATGTGGCCAGCGGGCGGGCGTAATGCTGCAATTGTGAGGCCACAAAGCCGATGCCCATGTCGCTGGCCGCCATGGCAACGATGGATTGGGCCGGCGCGGCCTCGATGATCTTGCGGGGGCTGAAGCCCGCTTGGTGGCACAGGGTGATGATCTCGTCGTACAGGCGCGGGCCGACGGCTCTGGGAAACAGTATGAATGTTTCCCCCGAGAGATCCTCGAGTGTCAGGACTGATTTCCCGCTCAGGGGGTTGATGTCCGAGAGCACGACGTCGAACGGGATGGCCGAGATCACGCGGCAGGCGAGCGCCCGGTCCTCGAGGGGCGGGTGCACCAGCCCCACTTGGATGTCTCCTCGCCTCAGCGCGTATTCCTGGTCCGCCGTCGTCATCGACCGGACAGTGAGCGCGACCTTGGGAAATGCTTCTGAGAATCGCCGGGCAATTTCGGGAAAGATGACGAACAGCGCGGTGGCCGTGACACCGATACTCAGTTCGCCGATCGCGCCGCGCTCGATCTGCCGGGCGCGATCGACGATATCGGTCATTTGCAGCAGCAGCTTGTATGCCTCTCTGCGAAAGAGCTCGCCCGCGGGCGTGAGGGAGACGTTTCGCTTGTCGCGGTAAAAGAGCTGGACCTGCAACTCGTCCTCCAGTTGTCGCAATAACTGGCTGAGTCCCGGTTGGCTGATGTGGCAGCGTTCGGCCGCGCGCCGGAAATTCAGCTCCTCGGCCAGTACAACGAAACATTGCAGGCGCCGCTGGTCCATGGGGTCTCCGTTTTTTTGCCCGTTCTAATAAGTACTAATTATTATTAGATCATAAAACATAATTGGACTCTCTCAATGAGCGGCTTGTAGGATGCCCTCAAGGAGACAAGACAATGAAAATCATTATGGTCGGCGAGGCGGCCAATCACCGGGACGCGCTGGCAGCGGGCTTGCCCGCCGAGTGTGCATTCCTTGCCCTGCCCCGCGAGGCGGCGCACAGTGGGGAGCACGACGCGGCGATCGCCGCCGACGATGTGCTGATCACCCTGCGCTTCTCGCGGCCGCGGGGGGAAATGCCGGCGTTTCGTTTGTTGCATGTTCCCGGCGCCGGTCTGGACGGCATCGCGCTTGACACCCTGCCGCCTTCGGCGACGGTGTGCAATGTCTTCGAGCACGAGATTCCGATCGCGGAATACGTCCTGTTGACCATGCTCGATTCCGAGATTCGCCTGGCCGAGATGCGTCGGCGGTTCGTGACGCAAAATTGGTCCGAGGCATATCGCCATCGCGTTCAACATGGCGAGATCCATGGTAAGACCATCGGCCTGATTGGCATGGGCCGCATCGCACGGGCCATCGCGCAGCGCGCCAAGGCGTTTGGCATGCGGACGATCGCCACCGATCCTCAGGGCGGCGTGCTGCCTGGATTGATCGACGACTTTGCGCCCCCGGGCGAGCTCGATCGCTTGCTTGGCCAGGCCGATTTCCTGGTGATCGCCTGCCCCTTGACCGAGGCGACGCGGGGCATGATCGGTGCCGGGCAACTGCGGCGCATGAAGCCTTCGGCGGTGCTGATCAATGTATCGCGCGCCCCGATTGTCGAGGAGGGTGCCTTGTTCGCTGCTCTGAAGGACGGGACGATCGGCGCTGCGGTGCTCGACGTGTGGTATCGCTATCCCTCCGCGGCCGACGATGAGGTTGCGCCAGCGGATTATCCCTTCCATGAGCTGCCGAATGTCGTCTGCACGCCGCATTCTTGCGCTTGGACGACGAATCTGGCGGTTCGCCGGTACGGGTTTATTGCGGGCAACATCCGGCGCCTGATAGCCGGCGAGCCCTTGCTCAACGTGGTCCGGGCGCCGTCGGCCGGACGGCCATAACAGGGAGTATCGGGAATGCCGGGGAAAGAAAGCGCCGTGCCGATCAAGATTGTCGACGTGACCACGATGGTGGTGAACGCCGAGATGCGCAACTGGATTTTCGTCAAGGTGACGACTGACCAGGACGGGCTGTATGGATGGGGCGAGGCCAGCCTCAATTGGAAGACGCGCGCGGTCGTCGGGGCTGTGGAGGATCTTCGGCCTCTGCTGATCGGCCGCGATCCGCGCGATATCGAGCAGATCCTGCGCGCCCTGAACAAGCACAGCTATTATCGCCTTGGCATCATCGGTGCCACGGCCATCAGCGGCATCGAGCATGCGCTGTGGGATATCTTTGGGAAAAGCCTGGGGGTGCCGGTTTGGCGTTTGCTGGGCGGCAAGGTGCGCGATCGCGTCCGCGTCTATACCCACCTGGGCATGGGCGATATGAAATCCGTCTACGAGACCTTCGATGAGGGCGCCCTGGTCGATCGCGCCCTGGCCGTGATCGACCAGGGCTATGACGCGCTCAAGGTCGTCTTCATTCCATACTCCCATTATTCGATTGGCAACGAGGCGCGCCGCGATGTGGGCCGGCGCATGCGGGTGCTGCGCGAGGCGGTCGGCGACGAGGTGGACATCATGATCGATTTCCACGGCCGGCCCGCCTCGATATCGGCGGCGCTGCAGTTCATCGAAGAGCTCGTGCCGTACCAGCCGATGTTCTGCGAGGAGCCCGTGCTGCCTGGCGATGCCGAGGCGCTGCGCGCCATCACCGCGCGCGCAGCTTGTCCCATCGCCGCGGGGGAGCGACTGGTCGGGTTCAAGGAGTTCGAGCCGTTGTTCCGCGCCCAGGCGGTCAACATCATCCAGCCGGATCTCAATCATACCGGCGGCCTGCTCGAGGGCAAGCGCATCGCGCACGCGGCCGAACATGCATTCATGGGGGTCGCGCCGCACAATCCGAACGGCCCGATCGCCGGCGCCGCGGCCCTGCATTTTGATGTGTCGACGCCGAACTTTGTGATCCAGGAGGAAATGTCCGGTGCGGTGCCTTGGTACGACGACGTGGTCAGCACGCCGATGCGGCGGATCGGCAACGCGTGGCAGGTTCCCGATGGCCCCGGGCTGGGCGTCGAGGTCAATGAACGCGAGGCCGCCAAGCATCCGTTCAAGCAGGAAGTCATGCATGCGGCGGGCGCCGTGCTCGAGGATGGGACCATCGTCGACTGGTAGCGGTGCGTGGAACGGGCGCCGTGGTTTAAACGAATCGATTTCGAGGGAGCAGCATCGATGAGCAGCAGTGAGAGGGGGGAGTTCGACGGGGCTGATTTCGCCACGCCGGGCGGTGTCTACAATGCGATGCCGCCGCGTATCGTATTCGGTGCGGGAGCGGCCGTCCGCGTGGCCGAGGAGGTGGCGCGGCTGGACGCCCGGCGGACGTTGGTGGTGTGCACGCCAGGGCGCAATGAGATGGCGCATCGGGTCGCGGATCGCCTCGGGGACTTATGCGCTGGCGTCTATCCCGAGGCGGTGTCACAAGTGCCCATCGAGCTGGCGAGGACCGCGCGCGCCCATGTCGCCGAGCATGGGGTCGACTGCCTGCTCGCTGTGGGCGGCGGCGCCGCCATCGGTTTGGCCAAAGCGGTGTCCCTGGAGACCGGCAAGGCCTATATTGCCATCCCCACGACATACTCCGGGTCCGAGATGACAGGGTTTTGTGGCATCACCATCGACGGTGTCAAGCGGATGCACACCAGCCTGCGAATGCTGGCACATACTGTGGTTTATGATCCCGAGCTGACCTTGAGTCTGCCGGCGCAGGTGAGCGCCGAGAGCGCCATGAACGCCATGGCGCATTGCATCGAAGCGCTGTATGTGTCGACCGCCAGCCCGGTGATCGCCACGGCAGCACTCGAGGGGATCCGAGTCCTGCGCGGCAGTCTGCCGCGTGTCATGCGCGATCCCTCGGATTTGCAGGCTCGCCGCGGTGCGCTGTATGGCGCCTACCTGGGCGGCGTCGCGCTGACGGGCGGGTTCGCCCTGCATCACGGCGTCGCCCACGTCTTGGGCGCAAGCTATGGAATACCCCATGCCACGTCGCACTCGATCGCCTTGCCGTACGTCACGGCCTTCAACGAGACGGCATGCCCGGCCGTGATGGCCAAGGTCGCCCAGGTGCTTGACGCCGATACCGCGGCCGGTGGCGTGTACGATTTCGCCCGGTCGGTGGGCGCCCCGGTCAGCCTGGCCGATCATGGCATGACGAGCAGGGATATCGAACGTTGCACCGAACTGGTGATCGAGACCGACAACGGCTTGAACCCCCGTTCGGTCCAAGCGCGGGGCGTGCGCTCGATCCTCGAGGCCGCCCTTTCCGGAGAACGACCGCGGGCCGAGGCGTTTGCGGCGTGATTTCCTTCACACACCCCTTACAAGAACAATCCATACGACCAAGGAGACTGATGATGAACACTTATCCGACGATGCGCCGCGCCTTGGGCGCGCCATCCCTTGCTGCTGCTCTGATCCTGGGGGCGCTCGCGCCCGTGGCCGGCAGCTCCGCACAGGACATGCCCGAAACCAAGCTGCGCGTCATCGGCGGCTATAGCACGCTGGTGCAGACGCAGCACGTCGAGAAGCCTTTCTGGCTCGAGGAAATCCCGGCCGATTCCGGCAACAAGATCACGGTCGAATATGCGAGTTATGACGTCATGGGTTTGCAGGAGCAGCAGTTGTTGCGGCTCACGGCCTCCGGCGTTGCCGATTTCGCCTCCACCGACATCGTCAAGGTCGCAGGCGACGAGCCCGCATTCGAGGGCTGCGACTTGACAGGGATATCACCCGACCTCGAGACCGCGCACAAGGCGTGCAAGGCCTGGGCGCCGGAAGTCTCCAGGATCATGGAACAGAAATTCAACACCAAGCTGTTGGGCCTCGCGCCCAATCCAGGGCTGATCTTCTGGTGCCGGCCCGAGATCCGCGGCTTGCAGGACATCAAGGGCAAGAAAGTACGCGTCAACAGCCGGACCATGTCCGACATGGTCGTCGCCCTGGGCGGCTCGCCGGTGACGACGCCATTTGGCGAGGTCGTGCCGGCCTTGCAGCGCGGCGTCTTCGATTGCGCGATCACCGGCAGCCTGGCCGGCAACACGGCGGGCTGGGGCGAGGTGACCAAGTTCCTGCTGCCGGTGCCGATCAACTGGTCCATTTACTACCAGTCGGTGAACCTGAAATCGTGGAATAATTTTGATCCGGCGGTGCGGGAATACCTGACCAAGAAGTTCGAGTCGCTGGACGAGCGGCTGTGGGCCATCGGCGCAAAGGCCAACCAGGAAGGCATTGACTGCAACACCGGCAAGGACCCATGCACTCTGGGACGCAAAGAGGCCATGACCCTGGTGCCGCCCACCGATGCCGACAAGGCGCTGATCAAAAAAATCGCCCAGGAGGTCGTATTGCCGCAGTGGGCCAAGCGCTGCGGCAAGGAATGCGCCGGCCGCTGGAACGAGACTGTCGGCAAGGTCGTCGGCATGCAGATCGACCTGTCCAAACTCTAACTTTTCCCAGAGAGGGCGGCGCGCTGCGCCGCGCCCTCTCGCTACACGGATAAAGCCATGTCAGACATTTTTTCCACGCTGGCACGCTACAGCGCGCGCATGGGAGGCCTGGCGGTACTGTTGATGGCGTTCGTCATTGGCATCGACGTGCTCAGCCGCAAGTTGTTCGGCGGTTCCATCCTCTCGGGCGGGTCGGGCGAATTGTCGGGGTACGTGCTAGCCATCGCCACAGCCTGGGGCGCCTCGCTGACACTGCTGTACCGCGGCCATATCCGCATCGATATCCTGCAGTCGATCCTGCCCCGCGCGGCCTGGGTGTTCTTCGATCTGTTCGCGATGCTCGTCTTTGGCGCGGCCTGCGCCGTGCTGGCGTGGGCCGGGGTTTCCACCTTTCTCGAGTCCCTGGTGCGCGATGCGCACTCGATCACCCCGCTCGCCGTGCCCCTGGCGGTTCCCCAGGGACTGTGGGCGGCGGGCCTGGTCTTCTTGTGCCTGACCAGCCTGTACTTGTTCATCGAGGCGCTCCGGCGCCTCGCGCGGGGGGACCGCATGGGCGTCGTGGCGCTGATCGGTACCCGCACCGCCGAGGACGATCTGCGCGAGCAGCAGCAGGTGATCCAGGAAGTGAGCGCCAAGGAGACCGGCCATGCTTAGCGTTTCCGTCGGCATGCTGCTGCTCTTGCTCGCCGTGGGCATCCCCGTGGCGGCGGCGATGATCGTACTCGGCTTGTTGCTGGCGGGCTGGTTCTCGCCCATGCCTCTGTGGATCGCCTTTGGCGAGCTGACGTGGGGAACGTCCAGCAGCTTTACGCTGTTCGCCATCCCCTTGTACATTCTGCTGGGCGAGTTGCTCCTGCGTAGCGGCATCAGCGAAAAAATGTATCACGCCATTGCACAATGGCTGGCGCGCCTGCCCGGCGGGCTGATGCACGCCAACGTGGGCTTTTCCACCGCCTTTGCCGCCATGAGCGGTTCGAGCGTGGCCTGCGCCGCAACGCTGGGCACCATCGCCAACCCCATGATCAAGCGGTATCGCTACAACGAGCCGCTGTTCCTCGGCACCATTGCAGCGGGCGGCTCGCTGGGCATTCTGATCCCGCCGTCCATCCCCCTGATCATTTACGGCGTGCTCACCGAGACCTCGATTCCCAAGTTGTACCTGGCCGCCATGCTGCCCGGCGTGCTGCTTGCCGTGCTGTTCTCGACGATCATCCTGGTGTGCTGCCTAGTCCGGCCAGCCTGGGGTGGCCAGGCCCTCACGGCCGCCTGGCGCCGGCGCTGGGAGGTGTTGCCCGACCTGCTGCCGCCGCTGTCCATCTTCATCCTGGTCATTGGGGCTATTTATGTGGGATGGGCGACGCCGTCCGAGTCGGCCGCGCTGGGGGTGCTGATGGCGCTGGCCCTCGCCGTTGCGCGCCGGCGCTTTACGATCAAGATGCTGCTGGATGCCGCCGAGGCCACCATGACGACCACCGCCATGATCCTCCTGATCGTGATCGGGGCGTTCCTGCTGAATTTCGTGCTGACCGCCATCGGCCTGTCGTCCCTGGTCACGCACCTGTTCAGCGATGCGAGCCTGTCGCCGACCGCCGTCCTGCTGACCGCGGTGGTGTTTTACCTGGTTCTGGGCATGTTCATGGAGCCCTTGTCCATGCTGATCGCCACCGTGCCGCTGATCATCCCGGCAATCAAGGCGGCGGGCATCGATCCGCTGATGTTCGGGGTCTTGATGATGGTGCTGATGGAAACCGCCATGTTGACGCCGCCGGTCGGCATCAACCTGTTTGTCGTCCAGGGCACGCGCGAATCCGGCAAACTCAAGGACGTGGTGTACGGCGCGCTGCCCTTTGTCGTGACCATGCTGGCCATGATCGGCTTGCTGGTGTTTTTTCCGAGCCTGACCTTATGGCTGCCGGGGATCTTGTCGTGATGTCCGGCCGCGTGCCGAAATCCCGTGATCAGTGCCGGACCAGGGTCGCGGCGGCTCCGTTTTCCTCGTAGAGTTCTATCGTGAGACTGGACGCCGTGCCGCCCGCGCCTCGGCGCCTAGCAGCAGCGGGCATGTCTTGCTGCGGTATCGGCCTGTCGTTCTAACGGGGATCCATGGTTTCGGGGTATGGTCGCCGGCGAGGCCGGCAACCTGCGGTGCCACGCGAAATCGAGTGCGGCCGCATCTGGATTCTGATATGGTCTTGACAGTCACAAGCCGTGACATGTCATAGGCGGGCAAACCGTGACAGTGGCGCAATACACGAGGGAGGCGTAATGATTTGGGGATCATTTGAGGGCGGGCGGCATGCTGGCCGCGGATTCGCGTGGTTGGGGGCATTGCTGTGCGCAACCGCACTTGCCTGGAGCCTGCCCGCCGGGGCCGCGTCCAGCGCCGAGCGTGAGCTCGAGCACGAGGCGCGCGCGGCATTGGAGCAACTCTACGAGCAGCAGCCTGAGACCCGATTCCTGACAGAGCAGTCCAAAGCAGTGCTGGTGTTTCCGCGCATCCTCAAGGCGGGCCTGATCGTGGGCGGGGAACGCGGCAAGGGCGTTCTGTTTCGCAATGGCAAGCCCGATGGCCATTATGTCTCCACGAGCCTTTCCTATGGTCTGCAGGCGGGGGCCCAGGCATTTGGGTATGCCTTGTTTTTCATGCGTGAAAGCGCCATACGCGTGCTCGATGATCGCGACGGCTGGGAAATCGGCGTCGGCCCCAGCGTGGTCCTGATCGATCAGGGCGCGGCGCGCAAGCTGTCCACCACCACGGCCGACCATGACATCTATGCCTATGTCTTTGGGCAAAAGGGCCTGATGGCGGGTATAGGCGTGCAAGGCAGCAAGATCACGAAACTCGATTGAACGTCCGGGCCGCGCTTTGGGACGCATGGCCCGGGCTCGCCTGGAGACTCGCACATGACCACGCATCCAGAGCCGGGCCCTGTTCCGTTTCATGGGGCGGAACTGCCGATCGCAGCCCTCGTGCACGCGCATGGGGACGAGGCCGACGCCGTGGTTCGGGATTTTGTTGCTCTCCAGATCCAAAGAGGCCTGGATGTACGAGGCCTCGTGATGCTGCGGGATCCGGCGCGGCGTGGCAAGCAGCAGCGGTGCCTGCAGGACGTCCGTTCCGGCGAGACCTTCGAAATCTTCCAGGACCTGGGCAAAGGGTCCCGTGCCTGCTGCCTGGATATCAGCGCCCTGGTCGCGGCGGGCGCAGTACTGCGCACGGCGGCCCAGGCGCGCCCGGATCTGGTCGTGATCGACCGCTACGGCCGCCAGGAAGCTGAAGGGGGCGGCTTTTCCGCCGAATTCCTTGCGCTGATGACCGAGGGCATCCCGCTACTGACCATCGTTGCGGATGAATTCGTCGATGCTTGGCGCGGCTTCACCGGCGCGCTGGGCGCCGAGCTGCCGGTGGACGCCGATCGTTTGCGCGAGTGGGGTGCTGCGACCTGTATGTCGTCGAGAGCGTGAGGCATGGCTGCGGCCGCACTTTGCCCGGTTCGGGGCTGCTAGGGCAGCAGTGTGACGCGGTCCACCTCGAACTCGGTCTTGCGTAGGCCTTTGTCGAGTTCGCCCACCAGTTCCACACGGTGCTCTGCGTTGATGGTCTGGCCGGTCGGGAAGTCCTCGGCGTCGATCTCGACGGTCATGCGGCCCGTTGCATCCTCGAAGATATAGCGTTCATTCCCTTCGAACGAAATGATGCGGCCCTGCAGTCGGGCAATCTGATCGTCACGGCCCGTCTCGAGCAGTTGTTTGACCGTCATCAACGGTGCGTCGGCGGGCCCGGAGTACGCGCCCTGGGCAGCCTTGCCGGTGTTGCTGGGACCGGTGTAGCCCGCTGGCTGGGCGATCGCCACGGCGACGGTACCCAGGGTCAGGACCGCAGCGGCGGCCGAGGCGAATATGATGTGACGCATGGTTTAATTCCTATGGCCAGGTGTGGGTGGGCCCGCGGCTTGCGGCAACCCCCATCAAGAGGTCGCGCTCGAAAAGTCGGTGCGCGTCCAAGGAGTCTACGGCAAAAGTATATGGATGTCGTGTGCATCTGGCCGTCGGTGCGGGCGCAAGGGCTCCAGGATATCCCGGAAGCAAGCCCCCGGTTGTGGTGAAATATGTGACTGTGTCCGGAGCATGTGACGGTTGTTCAAGAATAAAGGATATATATAATTTATTCTGATCGCGATGGAGCAGGGTCGAAGGGTTGGGCTGGGCAACGCAAGGGCATGCAATGACTCCTGTATGGCGCAAGAGCTTCTGGCTGATGCTGGGGGCGTCACTGATTCTTTTTCTATCCCTGGGCACGCGCCACGGCTTTGGCTTGTTCCTGGCTCCCATGAGCACCGAGTTTGGTTGGGGGCGCGAGGTGTTTGCCTTTGCCATGGCCTTGCAGAACCTGGCCTGGGGCATCGCGCAACCCTTCGCGGGCGCGCTGGCGGATCGTTTCGGCGCGCGAAGCACCGTCCTTGCGGGCGGGGTTCTGTACGCCGCCGGCCTGGTGTTGATGGGCTACGCGGACTCCCCGTTGTCCTTGTCCATCAGCGCCGGCTTGCTGATCGGAATCGGCTTGTCGGGCACCTCGTTTTCGGTGATTCTCGGCGTGGTCGGGCGTGCCGTGCCGGCCGAGAAGAGAAGCGTCGCCATGGGGATTGCCGCGGCCGCCGGTTCGTTTGGTCAGTTTGCCATGCTGCCGGGTACGCTGGGGCTGATCGAATGGCTGGGATGGGCCGCCGCGCTGGTCGTGCTCGGCCTGCTGGCGGCCTTGGTGGTGCCGCTGGCTGCGATGATCAAGGATCGGCCTTCCGTTGCGCACGGACCCGAGCAGACCCTTGGAGAGGCGCTGCGGGAGGCATGCAGCCATTCCGGCTTTTGGTTGCTGGCCTTCGGTTTCTTCGTGTGCGGCTTCCAGGTGGTGTTCATCGGGGTGCATTTGCCGTCTTATCTGGAGGATAAACACCTGCCGGTCATCGTCGGCACCACGGTGCTGGCGCTGGTGGGACTCTTTAACGTGTTCGGCACCTATATCGCCGGCTGGCTCGGGCAGCGTCATTCCAAACCTCGCCTGCTGAGCGCCCTGTACCTTGCGCGCGCCGTCGTCATTGCGCTGTTCATTGCGCTCCCTTTGACAGTCTGGACCGCCTACGCGTTTGGCATCGCCATGGGGCTGCTCTGGCTGTCCACCGTGCCGCTGACCAATGGCGCGATCGCCACGATGTTCGGCGTGCGTAATTTGTCGATGCTGGGCGGCATCGTATTCCTGTTCCACCAAGTGGGCTCGTTTTTGGGTGGATGGCTGGGAGGTTATCTGTTCGACCGCACTGGAAGCTATGACTTGGTCTGGCATATCTCGATTGCCTTGAGTATCGTCGCCGCCGTCCTGAACTGGCCGATACGAGAGCAGCCGGCGATCCGGCTGCAGGGCGTGCAAGCATGAGACGCAACATTGGAATCGTCTTGGCCGTTTGCGCGGCCACTGTGGTGGCGCTGGTAATCCTCTATGGCTGGCGGCAGGCCGCGTTTGATCTATGGCAGGTTGGGATGAGCCTTTGTAGCTGATCCGACCTCACTCCGCCTGGAGCAAGTGCTCGCGGGCGGCGGCCAGCAGTTCGTCGGAAATGGGGCTGCCTTCGGTCGCCCTCGCCAGCACCATGGCGCTGACCATGGTGGCGGCCTGCGCCAGGGCATTGGCCCGACGCGCGTCTTCATCCCCGGCCGCCGGCGGGCGAGCGTGGGCCTGGTTCGCGGTCCGGCGGCGCCCGCCTCGGATCATGTCATATCGACTCCCTTCAAAAACTGGACCTGCTATAACGTATGGCGGGTCAATACTTCAAGGAGGCAAGCATGTCGGTGATGGCGACAAATAAACAGCCGGTGGCGCCCCGTTATCTGGAGGACCTCAAAGTCGGCGATCTGACCGAAACCGGCGAGTTCACCCTGACGCGGGAGCTCATTCGATCATTTGCCGAGCAGTATGATCCGCAGCCCATGCATCTCGATGAGGAGGCCGCGCGCGACTCGGTGTTCGGCGAATTGGTCGGCAGCGGATGGCAGACGCTGGCGGTGACCATGCGGCTGGTGGTGGATGCGCACCTGCTGGGTGGTACGCCCTTGGTGGGGGCCTCATTCGGGGACGTGCGGTTTCATGCGCCTGTGCGGCCTGGGGACACGTTGCGGGCCAGCGTGGAAGTGACCGCAGTGCGCCCGTCGAAAAGTCGCCCCGAGCGCGGTTTCGTGGATATGAGGGTGACGACCAGGAACGCCGACGGCGTGACGCTGGTCACGCAGACCTGGAGCCTCGTCGTACCGACGCGGACTTGAGTCCGCAGGGCCAAGGGCCCATCGCGAGCCGCTTGCGGCGAGGTGGCGGGCGCCAGGGGAGCGCAGGACCGCGGACGCCTGCCGGCCACTCAGCAATCGGACGGCATGGTCTTCAGTCTTCCGGGGGATCCTTCCGGGATCGAGGCATGCCGCAGCCATTCCAGGGCGTAGGGCCACAGGGTGTCGCGGAAGCGCTCGTGAAAGAATGCGAAATGGCCGACCATGCCTAGGCCGAGGTCCTGCGGGTCGATTCGCAGATGGCGGCGTGGGCTGGCGCTGTAATACCGCAGCAGGCGATCCAGCGCCGCCTCGGTGCCATAGGGGTCGTCCTCGATGCCCAGTGCGAGTATCGGGGCGCTGATCGTCTCGAAGTTGCGGACCAGTTCGGCGGCCTGTGGCAAGCCTTCCGCTGTCAGGGCGCCCCGCCGGACACAGTCCTCGAAACGAGGGGTCATGCGCGCCCAGTCCAGCGCGACGCCCTTGGGCGTGTCTTCCATCCAGCCCAGCCGCTTGGCGGGGACATGACCCAGCAGCACCGCCAGGAAGGGCATCAGGACGTGCCATTTCAGGAACATGCCGCGGCGTTTTTCCAGCCGGTAGTCCCGCCAGTACCCAAACTGGGCGCCCATGGTGAAAATCCGGCGCACGCGACGAGCTGTCGGTGCCAGGCCAATGACGAAGCCGCCGACGGAGTGCCCAATCACATCGACGGCCTGGCCCGGGAAGCTGTGGGCCGCATATTGCAGGACCCCCTCGAAGTCGTGTTCGCCCCAATCGATCCAGTCGGCCTGGAAGTGGCGCAGAGATCCCCGGCGCGACTCGCCGATGCCGCGATAGTCGTAGATCACGACATCCCAACCGTGTGCGTGCAGGTACTCCGCGAATCGTAAATAGTACCGGCAGCGTACGGCGGTTGCGGGGTTGATGATGGCGAGCGGGCGGGGAGAGCCTCCGGTTTGGGGGTGGCGCCACTGGTAGCCGCCCAACGGATATCCGTCGGCGGCGGGGATGTTGATGGTTTCAGTCATGTCGCGCTTCGGCGGTGGGGGGGCGTATCGTTTGGATGGGTTTGAAGAAATCGCATGTCCGTGGGGTTGTGGCGCCTCTACCAGTCGACCAGGCGGCCGCCCAGTGTGGCGCACACGTCAAGCGCGATCGCTCGCAGGTTTGTTTCAGCCAGATTGCCGGACAAAGCGTAACCCATGCCCCGGTCGGCCCAGTAGAAGGTGCGTCGTGCCCCATCGCGCAACAGCCGGACTGCGGTTTGTTTTTTCGGGAATTTGGCGATATACAACGCCAGCCGCTCGCCCGCTTGATTTTGGTACATGAACTGCGCGGCCGGCCCGGACTCGTCGGGCAGCAGGCGGCCGCCCATCAGGGCGTAGCCATATTCCTGCAAGGACGGAACCGATAGTGGATGATTCAGCCGCTTGGAGAGCCACCCCGCCAGGTGCGCCTGCTGTGCCGCCTCCACCTCCACAGGGTGCCGCTGTTCCGGCGCATACACCGCGTAGGCCATATCTGCGTGGTGCGCGAACGCTGGCGTCACGATGCCGAAACGGGACGGCGCCCACGCCAATGCCAGTCCCAGCATCAGCCCGGCTGCTGCCATTCCGGCCCACTGCCACCAAGGTGCGCGGCGCCGCACGAACAGCGCCGGCATGTCATGCGGCAGTGGGAACAGGGCTTTCAGGGCGGCATTCTGCGCGCGATAGTGGGCGATAGACACGGCGGCTGCCGGATCGCCGGCCAACCGAGAGCTGATCGCCGCGCGCTCGGTCTCGGAGAGCTCGTCATCGACCAGCGCCGACAGCAAGCGCAAATCCTCCCCGAATGCCGGGGGCGATCTAGTGGAATGAAGAGATTCCCTCATGACACGTGTTGCACCACTTTCAGGGCCGCCTGCTTGGCCGAATCCTCTGACAACAAGGCTCGCAGGTGCTTGCGGCCACGTGCCACGCGCGACATCACTGTGCCAATCGGAACCCCCAGCACGGTTGCGGCCTCTTGGTAGCTCAGTTCCTCCAGGCCGATCAGCAGCAGCACCTCGCGCTGCTCGACCGGCAAGCGGTACAGCGCCCGCTGCACGTCGCGCAGCGCCAGTCCGTCTGTTTCCGTGGCCGGCATCGCCGCGCTTTGCCAAGGGGCGGTTGCGTCGTCCACGGTGAATTCGTGCCGGGCGCGTAATTGGTCAATGAATAAGTTTCTTAGGATAGTGAGCAGCCAGGCGCGCAGATTACTGCCAGGTCGCCACAGGCGCGTCCGGTTCAGCGCGCGCTCCAACGTATCCTGCACCAAGTCATCGGCCCACGCCGGATCCCCGGTAAGGGCGCGCGCATAGCGCCGTAAATTTGGTAGCCAGACGAGAAGGTCAGCCTCGAAGCTCACGCAGGGGTCTCGGATCGGCAAGGCGGTTCACGCCAGGCCTTGATGTTCCAAAGGCCTGGCGCCCGCTTGTCACGGCTTGGCCACGTGCCAAACGGCGTTGATCCCATCGCCCATGGTGTCGCCCGGCTTCTTGTCCAGGTGCCAGCGGTACAGCGGGTGACCTTTGTAGGCCCACTGAAGGACGCCGTCGCCGCGCTTGATGATGGTCCAGTGGCTGTTCTCCTTGTCGTATGAGTCGGCCACCGCGGGCGGCCAGTTGGTGGCGCAACCGCCAGCGCACTTGCTTTCGCCAGCCGTCGTGTCTTTGTCGAAAACATACAGTGTCATATTATGCTCATCAACAATCCTGTCGTTCGAGATCAGTGGAGGTTCGGCTAGCGCAGGCGGTGACATGGCGACGCCGAGCGCCAATAACATCAGGGTACGAAACATGAGGTGCTCCTCGGTTTGGGTCCAAATCCACTGCTGCGGCAGGTCCGTTGCGGTAGTGGGATGCACAGAAGGGTGTTCATGGCCGATGGCGCCGAACCCTCCATCATGAATAAACGGTTGGCGTGGTCGATTTATTCCTTTTAGTTGGCCGTCATGCGGAATGAGCGTCAACCCGCACCGCACGCGGACGCGAGATCCTTCTTTGGCTTGAGGAGTTGAAGACGGGCCTTGAGACTGGCGGATGCTTCAAATGTCTACAAAGATGCTGAGCTGCCTGCAGGCCAGCAGGAAAGTGCTTGTTCGGCCACGGCTTCCAGCATCCCGCGGCTGAAGCCGGCTTTCGCCTGCACCGCCATGCCGTGAAGGACAGCGAGCAAGAATGCTGCCAGCGCATCGGCTTTGGCATTACTTGGCAAGTCGCCCTGGGCTTTGGCTTGCTCAAAGCGTTCGCGAAGCTGCGCTAGCCCGACCTCGCGAATTTCTATCAGAGCTTGTCGCACGGGCTCCGCATCGTCCGATCCTGCAATGGCGCCGTTGATGATGAAACATCCCGTATGGTCGGGGTTACGGGTGTTGAGTTCAACTGAGCGGTAGAGTAGGTGCGCAGCAACCTCACGTGCCGTCGGTAGTTTCAGCGCCTCTGGGATGAAGTCCTGGTAATGCTCGTAATAGCGCCGCAGTGCTTTGCGAAAGAGTGCCTCCTTATTACCGAACGCGGAATAGAGCGCGGGCCGTTCCACGCCGGTGGCCTGGGTGAGGTCCGTGTAGGAGGTGCCTTCGTACCCCTTGCGCCAAAAGATGCATAGGGCGGTGTCCAGCGTTTCATCTACATCGAATTGGCGATGGCGTCCCATGTTGTTCATCCCTGTTCTTCAAAGATAGCGATCGTGACCGAAGTGCTTGACGCCATATCATAACGAACGTTATCGTAACGATCGTTATTCTATTTTAACCCTGGACTTATCAGTCCATTCCACCCAGAGGGATCATCATGCACAAAGAACTCGCCGGCAAGGCCGTACTGATCACTGGCGGCTCGCGGGGCCTGGGCGCTGCGATGGCGCATGCGTTTGCAGACCGCGGCGCAAATGTGGCCTTAAGCTATGTGGCTGCGACCGAAAAAGCGAATGCCGTCGTGGGACAGCTGGAGGACAAGGGCGTTCGTGCAATAGCTATACAGAGCGACCAAGCCGATTTGAGCGCTGCCAAGCCGCTTATCGACAGAGTGGTCTCGACGTTTGGTAAGCTCGACGTTATCGTGAACAACGCAGGCATTGCGGTCCAGGGCCATTTAGTCGACGACCCCGCCCTCGACGAAGAAAGTTACAACCGGCAGTGGCAAGTCAACGTCATGGGTACGATCGCCAACACCCGTGCGGCGGCGGGCAGATTGGCCAACGGCGGACGCATCATTTTCATTGGCTCCCGGCTCGGCACTCATGTGCCCTTCCCAGGAGTGGCGGACTACGCTGGGAGCAAGGCGGCGCTGGTCGGATACGCCAGGGGTATTGCACGCGATCTCGGACCACGCAACATCACGGTGAACGTCGTCCAGCCCAGCGTCATGCCCACGGACATGGCTGCCGCGGTCGCCGGTGATTCGTTGCAGCGGGACGCCCTGCTGAATCTGCATCCGATCCGGCGCTTTGCCACCCTGGAAGAGGTTGCTGAAACGGTCTGCTTCCTCGCCGGCCCATCCGCCAGCTATATCACTGGCGAGGTGCTCAGTGTGTCAGGCGGCGTCGCCATCTGATCTGACGGGTGCCCATCCCATTGTTAATGGGGTAGAGCCTAGAGCCCTGAACCCGCTAGCGCGGTTGACACTTGGTTGACAGCAGCAGGGCATAGGACAAGAAAGGCCTGTCAGACACCTGACAATCCTTTGATTCTACTGATGATTCTCTGGTGGCCCGGGGCGGAATCGAACCACCGACACAAGGATTTTCAATCCTCTGCTCTACCGACTGAGCTACCGGGCCAAGACGCAAAATCATACACGAAAAAACGACGTGCTGCAGGGAGATCCCCTCTGGATGGCTCCTGGAAGTCGCCAGGCGTTTATAATGCGGGTTGTCTTTCTTGTGTAGATGTTTCTAGGCATGTCGGTCGACGTCCTCACCTTCGGGTTGAACCACGTTTCCGCGCCGGTCTCGGTGCGGGAGCGCGTGTCGTTTCCGCTCGACGTGCTAAAGCCCGCCCTGGCGGGGCTGCGCTCGGCCTTTGGCAGCGCGGTGCGCGAGGCGGCTATTTTGTCGACCTGTAATCGCACCGAGGTCTATTGCGCCGCCGACCCCGGGGTCGGCGCGCGTCTGCCCGCCTGGTTGGCGGAATTCAACCGTCTCGAGGCGGGCATCCTGATCCCGCACGTCTATCAGTACCAGCGCAACGATGCGGTGCGCCACGCCTTCCGGGTCGCGAGCGGCCTGGATTCGATGGTGCTGGGCGAGCCCCAGATCCTCGGCCAGATGAAATCCGCCGTGCGCGCCGCCGAGGAGGCCGGCACGCTGGGCACCTTGCTGCATCAACTGTTCCAGCGGACTTTCTCAGTCGCCAAAGAGGTCCGCTCGCAGACCGCCATCGGCGCCCATTCCGTGTCCATGGCCGCGGCTGCCGTGCGCCTGGCCGAACGCGTTCTGGGCGACCTGTCGCAGGCCAGCGTGCTGTTCATCGGCGCGGGCGAAATGATCGAGCTCTGTGCGACGCACTTCGGCGCGGCGCGGCCGCGCCGGATGGCCGTGGCCAATCGCACGGTCGAGCGCGCCGAAATCCTTGCGGGCCGCTTCGACGCCCGTACGCTGAAACTATCAGAGCTGCCCAAGCACTTGGCCGAGTACGACGTGATCGCCTCCTGTACGGCGAGCTCCCTGCCCATCCTCGGGTTGGGGATGGTGGAACGGGCTGCGCGTGCGCGGCGTCATCGCCCCATGGTGATGGTTGACCTGGCGGTGCCGCGTGACATCGAGGCCGAGGCCGGGCGCCTGGCCGACGTCTATCTATATACCGTGGACGACCTGGGCCGCATGGTCCAGAGCGGTGCCGATGCGCGCCGCGCGGCGGTGGTGCAGGCCGAGGCCATCATCGAGACGCGTGTCCAGAACTTCATGCACTGGATGAGCCAGCGCGAGATCGTTCCGGCGATCATCGATTTCCAGCGCAGCGCCGATGCGTTGCGCCTGGCAGAGCTGGATCGCGCGCGGCGTTTGCTCGCGCGCGGCGAGGATCCGCAGGCGGTGTTGGATCAACTCGCCCATGGCCTGACCCAGAAGTTCATGCATGGGCCGCTGACGGCTCTCAATCGCAGCGAGGGTGCCGAGCGCCAGCAATTGCTGGCGCTGCTGCCGCGGCTGACACCCGAGTCCGGCACCCGTCGCCGGTAGCGACGCTCTGCGCGTCCTCGTCGGGGAGGGCTTGCCTTGCTCCCCCTGGATTCCGAACCCGCCATACACCCTGGATGATCCCGCCATGAAACCCTCGATGCGCAGCCGATTGGAGCAATTGGCCCATCGTCTGATCGAGATCGATGCGCTGTTGGCCGAACCCGACGGTGCCGACGATCTGGACCGTTTTCGCAAGCTCACGCGTGAACGTGCCGAGCTCGAGCCGGTGGTCGAGACCTTCAAGGCCTGGCAGCGGGCCGAGGCCGATCGCGCGGGTGCTCGCGAACTCGTATCCGATCCCGAGATGAGGGATATGGCCGAGGAGGAGCTGGCGTCGGCCGAGGCGCGTCTGGACGAGTTGGAGGGCGAGTTGCAGATCTTGCTGTTGCCGCGCGATCCCGATGACGATCGCAGCGTGTTCCTGGAAATCCGCGCCGGCACCGGCGGCGACGAAAGCGCACTGTTCGCGGGCGATCTGCTGCGGATGTATATGCGCTATGCCGAGCACCAGGGCTGGCGGGTGGAGTTCATGTCCGAGAGCGGCGCCGAACTGGGCGGCTACAAGGAGGTCATCGTCCATGTCGAGGGCGCCGGCGTCTATGGCCGCCTGAAGTTCGAGTCGGGCGCCCACCGGGTGCAGCGCGTGCCCGAGACTGAGGCGCAAGGCCGCGTGCATACCTCGGCCTGCACCGTGGCGGTGATGCCCGAGGCCGATACGCTGGTCGACATCCAGATCAACCCCAACGACCTGCGCATCGACACCTTTCGCGCGAGCGGCGCCGGCGGCCAGCACATCAACAAGACGGATTCGGCGGTGCGCATCACTCACGTGCCCACCGGGCTGGTGGTGGAATGCCAGGACGACCGTTCGCAGCACCGGAACAAGGACAAAGCCATGCAGGTGCTGGCCGCCCGTCTAAAGGACCGGCAGCAGCAGGAGGCGCATGCGCGCGAGGCCGCGCAGCGCAAGACCCTTGTCGGCTCGGGAGACCGCTCGGAGCGCATCCGCACCTACAACTATCCCCAAGGGCGGGTGACGGATCATCGCATCAATCTGACGCTGTACAAGCTTGGCCAGATCATGGAAGGCGACCTTGCTGAACTCGTCGGCGCCCTGCTGACCGAACACCAGGCCGAGCAACTCGCCGCCCTCGCCCTGGACTAGGGCTCGGCGGCGTGGCATAAGGAGATTGCTTTGGGGGCCGAACCGGCTAACCGAGAGGCGTGCGCCGCGGCGCAGCCCGTTACCTTGCGCACCCGCGTCGCCGCCAGCCCGCTGCCCCGGCTCGAGGCCCACATGCTGTGGCGACAGGTGTTGGGGGTTCCGCACAGTTGGCTGGTCGCCCATGACGACGAACCGTTAGCGCCCGAGCGGGTGGTGGCGTACGAGGTCCTCGAGGCACGCCGCGTCGCG
Organism: Castellaniella sp. GW247-6E4; assembly: GCF_040276065.1. Taxonomy (NCBI): domain Bacteria; kingdom Pseudomonadati; phylum Pseudomonadota; class Betaproteobacteria; order Burkholderiales; family Alcaligenaceae; genus Castellaniella; species Castellaniella sp. GW247-6E4. The sequence continues at coordinate 54,303 of NZ_JBELOI010000005.1, forward strand.
GGCGAGCCGATGGCCTATATTCTGGGGCGGCGCGAATTCCTCGGGCGCGACTTCCGGGTGACGCCCGAGGTCCTGATCCCCCGGCCCGATACCGAGCTGTTGGTCGAGGCGGGTCTGCGGGCCCTGGCGGGGCGCGAGAATCCGCGCGTGCTCGATCTGGGGACCGGGAGCGGTGCCGTGGCGGTCTCGATCGCCCTGGCACGCCCGGATGCGCAGGTGACGGCGACGGACCTCAGCGCGGCAGCCCTTGAGGTCGCGGCCGACAACGCACGGACTTTAGGGGCATCGCTACAGTTTTTCCACGGGAATTGGTACGATAGTCGATTGGGGTCGGCACAATATGATCTCATCGTGTCCAACCCGCCGTACATCCATGCGCTGGACTCGCATCTGGGGCTGGGCGATTTGCGCTTCGAGCCGACGATGGCGCTGACCGATGGGGCCGATGGCCTATCGGCGTTACGCGCAATCGTCGACGGGGCGCCGTCGCACCTGATGCCTTCGGGCGTGGTGTGCGTCGAACACGGATGGGATCAGGCCGGCGCGGTGCGTGACTTGATGCGGCATCGCGGTTTTGCAGACATTGCCAGTCTCAGGGATCTGGCAGGCATTGAACGGGTGACTCACGGTCGCCTGCCGTTTTAATCATTACTCTTTTCTGGTAGATCATCATGAGCGAAGAAGTCCAATCCGAAGTCCAGGCATTCATCCGCGAGACGGTCACGGGTAATCCGGTCGTCCTGTTCATGAAGGGCACGGCGCAGTTCCCGCAATGCGGCTTCTCGGCGCGCGCGATCCAGGTCCTCAAGGCGGTGGGCGTCACCAAGCTCGTGACGGTCAATGTCCTTGAGGACGCCGAGGTCCGTCAGGGGATCAAGGATTACGCCAACTGGCCCACGATTCCCCAGCTCTACGTCAAGGGCGAGTTCGTGGGCGGCACGGACATCATGTCCGAGATGTATGAAAAGGGCGAGCTCGCCGAGATCGTCAAAGAGGCTGGGGCCACCGAGTGAGCCGTCGGCTTCATCAGGACGCCGGCATTGCGCCCGGCGTCCGTGCGCTGTGCCATTGCGGGCGCGGCGTGGATGGATTATCCGACCTGCCGATCTGATTCCTCGTCCCTCTGCCATGCTCAAGCGGATTTCTGTTTCACAGCTGCGGATCGGCATGTACATCCATGAGCTGTGCGGCTCGTGGCTGGATCACTCGTTTTGGCGGTCGCGCTTCCTGATCGAGCAGGACAGCCACTTGTCGCGCTTGCAAGGTTCGAAGCTCGAGTGGGTCTGGATCGATACGGATCGGGGGCTGGATGTCGAGACGGTCGCCGCACAGGTGGCTGCCGGTTCGACCTCGGACCGCTCCGGCACGCGCGCGCAGACCCTCGTGCCCGTTGTGGACGACCCTGCCCGCAAGGCCAGTGAACGGGCGCAGGGGGTGCGCGACGCGTCGGGGGACCTGGTGGCGCAGATGTTCAGCGATGCGCAGCTCGGGCGGCGCCTGGACGTCAAGCAGATCGAACGCCTCGCGCGGGACGTGGCCGACTCCATCGACGAGCACCCGGATGCCTTGCTCAGCCTCGCGCGGATCAAGCGCGCCGATCAGTATACGTATATGCATTCGGTCGCGGTGGCGGCCTTGATGACCTCCTTGGCCCGCGAACTCGGGCTGCCCGCGGAGCAGGTGCGCCTGGCCGGCATGGCCGGCCTGCTGCACGACATCGGCAAGGTGGGAATTCCGGAAAAGATCCTCAACAAGGCGGGACGCCTCACCGACGAAGAGTTCGAGATCGTCAAACGACACCCCGCCGAGGGCGCGGCCATATTGCGCCGTGAGGAGCCCGAGATCCCGCCTGAGATCGTGGATGTCTGCCTGCATCACCACGAGCGCATGGACGGGCGCGGGTATCCGGACGGCCTGGCGGGCGGGCAGATCAGCCTGCTGGCGCGCATGGGGGCGATTTGCGATGTCTATGATGCGATCACGTCGAACCGTCCGTACAAGAAGGGCTGGGATCCAGCGTTCTCCCTTGGCAAGATGGCCGAGTGGGAGGGCCACTTCGACGCCGAGATCCTCGCTGCCTTCACCCGTGCCTTGGGCCGGTATCCGGTCGGGTCCATCCTCAGCCTCACCTCGGGCGAGTTGGCGGTCGTGGTCGCACAAAACCGCGATGTGCCCGATGCGCCGGTGGTCAAGGTTTTTTATTCCAATCGCCTGTGCCAGTACACGGCCGGACGCCGGATTGATCTCGCCGATCCGGACTGCGGCTGTCGGATCGTGCCGGCGGTCAAGCCGGTCGACTGGGCGCAATCCGGGCTCAGCCTGCCGAGCTTCATCGACTGAGCGTCGGCGAGTTGTGCGCGCGCGACGATGGACGTGCGGCGCGGCCGGCGCGGTGTCGGCGCGACGCTAGCCGCGAGTGTCCGCGCGCCGGCTGATGGCGAGCGCCAGAGCGATGCCGGCGATGGCGTAAGTGCCGGTCGCGAGCCAGGTCCACTGCCACCCTCCGGCGATATTGACGACCCAGGCCACCACGGGCGGGCCCGTAAACTGCCCGAGCGATGAGCATTGCTGCATCCAGCCCACGGTGGTGGTGGTCGTGTGCGGGGTCGGTGCGAGGGCGATGGCCAGTACGAACAGGGTGGCCGGGATCAGGCCGCCGACGGCTGAGAACACCAGAATCGCGGCAAACTGCGCGGCGGCGGGCAGGCCGGCGCCAAACGCGGCAAAGGCGCACGCGATCATGGTCGAGAAGCCGATGATGATCAGCCTGCGCGCGGGCACGCCACCGTGCAGGAGGCGTCCGGCCAGCAGGTTGCCGATGATGTTGGCGCCCGCCACCAGGGCGGTCAGGAGTCCCGCCGTCGTGCCGGCGACGCCGCCGGCCGCGTAGATCGTCGGCAGGAACCCGATGACCGCGATCCACTGTGCCGCATAGACCCCGAACGTCAGGGCGACCATCCAAACGTCCCGTGAACTCAGGGTCTGGCGGACCATGCGCATCGCCGGTGGGCGACCCGAAGCGTCCTCGCTGGCGCGGGTGCCCGCGGCCGAGGCGGCTGGAGCGGCTGGAGCGGCCGGATCGGCCGGGACCAGGGCCCCGGTCACCAGCAGCATGACGAAAGTCAGTGCCCCCAGCAGGATCCACAGCATGCGCCAGTCACCCAGGGTCAAGAACCAGGCGCCCGCGATCAGGATGATGACAGTGCCGGCGGGCATATAGCAGCTCCACAGGCCCATGACGCGGCTGAGGCTGCTCGGCGGCACCAGGCGCCGGATCAGCGAGGGTACCGGCATGGCGACCATCAGGAATCCGCAACCCTCGATGCCCCGGAACAGCAGCATCATGGCGGTGGTGTCGAAAAGAGTGCCCGCCGCCGAGGCCGCCGCGAGGATTGCCAGGCCGGTCATCACGCAGCGGCGCAGGCCGATGCGTTCAGCGACCAGTCCGATGAGCAGGCCCAGCGTCATGCCTCCCATCTGTACGATGGACAGCAGGAATCCGGATTCCACCAGATCCAGTCCAAGCTCGGCCTGCAGGGCCGGCAGGGCGGGCGGCAGCTTCCAGATGTGCAGGGCGGCGCAGATTCCGGCCAGCACCAGGCAGAGGGCGGAGCGGATGGTGCGTGGGGCGCTGGTGGGGGGAGGCATCATGGTCTTCAACGGGCATGCGCTCGCGCAGGGATCATGCGGTGACCCGGCGCGGCAGCCAGCGCCAGAACATATAGGCCGCCACGTAGCCCAAGCCGCCGATGGCCAGGATGCCGGCGGCCAGCGACAGCGCGGCGGTGATGGCCGAGAGCAGCAGGGGTCCGCCGCCGCCGCCCAAATCGCTGATGACGCGCCAGATGCCCAGGAACTGTGTGCGCCCTTCGTTTGGCGAGGCGTCGGCACCGATGGTCATGATGATGCCCGAGCCGATCCCGTTGCCCAGCCCCAGGATCATGCTGACCGCCATCAGGGTCGCAAAACCGTGGGTGAGGGGAATCAGCATCAGCGAGGTGCTCATGATCAGCATGGAGGGCAGCGCGACCCAAAGCCGGCCTCTGACGTCCATGACCTTGCCGGCGGGATAGAACAGCAGCATGTCCACGCCGCCCATGAAACCGTAGATGAGGGCGGTTGTGGTGGCGTCCAGGCCGATGTGATCGGCCCACAGGGGGATGACGATTTGGCGGCAGGCCCGCAAGGCCGATACCAGAGCGGAGGCCAGGCCCAGTGTGATGAGCACGCGCGCGTGGCGTCGCATCATTCCGCTCATGGCGACGTGCCGCGACGACGCGCGTTGCTTGCGGTCGCCCGGCAGGTCGGGAATCGCCAGGGACAGCAGGCCCGCGCCGAGGATGGCCAGGGCCGCCGCCCAGTAGGCGCCGTCCAGGCCGAGGGCGTGAATGAAGGCCGCGGCGATGAACGGCCCAAAGAACAAGCCGATGCGCATGGCGCCGCCTAATGTCGACATGGCGCGCGCGCGCATCGTCAGGGGCACGGCCTCGACCAGGTAGGTTTGGCGGGCGAGCATGAAGACGGCGCTGGCCATGCCGATCATCAAGACGCCGATCCCGAACAGCCAGGGCTCGTGGGCGAGCAGGCAGAAGGCCAGCCCCAGCAGGCTGAAGACGGATGCACCCACCATGGCACTGCGCTCTCCGAACCGGGCGGCCAGCGCGGCAGCCGGCAGGTTGGCCAGCAACGAGCCGATGCCCACCAGGGCCACGATGAAGCCGGCCCACGCCGCCGAGGCTCCCAGGTCCCGGGCGCTGAGCGCCAGCACAGGGTACATCGCGCCTTCGCCCACGCCAAACAGGAGCGAGGGGCCGAAGGCGGCCAACGCGATCTTGCGCAGACTGAACGAGGGTTTGGGTTCCTGCACGGGAGGCGGCTTGGGTTGGAAGGCCTCTATTCTTGCATATCCGGCTCGCGGTCGCGGCTTTCACGATGGCTCGATACTAGCCCCCGGGCAGCTCGACCGATCGGATCTGGTCCAGTGGGGCGTTCAACAGACGGTCGATCTGGAGGTAGCTCTGGTCCATCAGTTCGCGGCCGATGGCCTCCTCGATCAGGCGGTACTGCTCGTCGATCAGCGGTGCGATGCGGGCGCAGATTTCCTGGCTGCGCGGCGTCAGGCTGATGATGACGCGCCGCTGGTCGCGCGCGACCTTGCGCCGGCTGATCAGGTCCATGGCCTTCATCCGCGCCAGTATCCCCGTCATGCTGGGGCTCAGGATCATGCACAGGTCGCACAACTGATTGGGCTCCATGTCGCCATGCTGATTCAGGTTGCGGATGATGCGCCATTGCTGCTCGGTCAGGTTGAAATGATTCAGGATCCGGCGGAAATGGCAAAGCAGCGCCTCGCGGCCCCTGAGCAGCAGGTGGGGGAGGTTGCGATGCGCAATCGGTGTCTTCATCAACGGGCTCCTGCTCGGATCATGGTGGTACTTTACTGGGTTTTCTTCGCCGGCTTGCCATCGCGCCAGTCAGATTGCGAACATCATAATAAATATCAAGTCCAGGCCCGCTAATCGTGGGTTTTCCATTGGGATATCAGGGTTTTTGCGGATGGGTTTCCTAGCGTTAATACTGATTGCCCGAATCAGCCAATGTCCTGCACTATTCACGCGCTCTCACCCGTTTACAAAACGGAAACAAACTACTCAGGTTTACAAACCAGAACAGGGGCTCTCTCTCATGCAACGTCGTTCCTTCCTCAAGAAGGCCGCACTCGGTGCGGCTGCCGGTGGCGCCACCCTGGCCGCTCCCGTCTTCGCCCAGGATGCGCCTGCCCTCCAATGGCGCCTCGCTTCCAGCTTCCCCCGCAGTGCCGACGCCATCTACTCGGGCGGCGAGCACGTGGCCAAGTACGTCTCGGAGGCCACCGGCGGCAAGTTCCAGATTCGCGCCTTTCCCGGCGGCGAGATCCTCCCCGCGCTGGCAGTGCTGGACGGCGTTCAGAACGGCACGGTGGAATGCGGCCATACCGCGTCCTACTACTATTTTGGCAAGGATCCCGCGCTGTGCTTTGACGGCGCCGTTCCCTTTGGCCTGAACACCCGCCAGTACAACGCCTGGGTGCGCCATGCGGGTGGCCTAGAGATCCTGCGCGAGATGTTCGCCAAGTTCAATGTCGTGAATTTCCCCTGCGGCTACACCGGCACCCAGATGGGCGGCTGGTTTCGCAAGGAAATCAAGACCGTCGAGGATTTGCAGGGCCTCAAGTTCCGCACCGCCGCGTTTGCCGGCGCCGTGCTGACCAGGCTCGGCGTGGTGCCCCAGCAGATTGCCGGCGGCGACATCTACCCCTCGCTGGAAAAAGGCACGATCGACGCGGCCGAGTGGATCGGTCCCTACGACGACGAAAAACTCGGTTTCCACCGTGTGGCCCCGTTCTACTATTTCCCCGGCTGGTGGGAAGGCACGCTGCAGGTTTCCCTGTACGTCAACAAGGACAAGTACGAGGCCCTGCCCAAGCACTACCAGGCCGTGATCGACCAGGCCTCCGCCCTGGCGACCAACGTCATGATCGCCACCTACGATGCCGAGAACCCCAAGGCCCTCAAGCGCCTGATTGGCGAGGGTGCCAAGCTGCGCGCCTTCCCCAAGCCCGTCATGGACGCGTGCTACAAAGCGGCCCAGGACACCTATGCCGAGCTCTCGGCCAAGGATGCCGGCTTCAAAAAGATTCATGACCACTACATGGGCTTCCGTGACCACGAAATTCCATGGTTCCGCGTGGCCGAGGGCAGCTTCGACCAGTACATGGCCGCGGCTGCGAAGTAAGCCGTCCCCGCCGCCCCGGACCCTGATGCCGGGCTCCGGTGATGCGTGACACGCGCCGGCCCCCGACATCGGGGGCTTGCGCGTGTCTTGCCGTTATCTTTCAAAGATTTAAACCATGAAAGCTCTACTTGCCCTTTCGCGGGTGATTGACGCCGTCAATCGCCGCGTGGGCCGGGCCGTGACCTGGTTGATTCTGCTTGCCGTGCTCGTCAGCGCCACCAACGCGACCGTGCGCAAGCTCTTCAACGTCAGCTCCAATGCCTGGCTCGAACTCCAGTGGTATTTATTCGGCGCGGTGTTTCTGCTGGCTGCCGGCTATACCCTGCTCAAGAACGAGCACGTCCGCGTGGACGTGCTGGCCCAGCGCCTTTCGCGCCGCACCCAGATCAAGATCGAAATCTTCGGTGTGCTGTTCTTCCTGTTTCCGGCCTGCTTCATCATCATGTGGCTGTCCTGGCCGGTGTTCATGGACGCCTTCGTCAACAACGAGCAGTCGTCCAATGCCGGCGGCCTGATCCGCTGGCCTGCCAAGCTGCTGATTCCCGTCGGTTTTGCACTGCTGATCGCCGCGGGCGTCTCGCATCTGATCAAATGCGTCGGCTATCTGCGCGGCGCGTGCCCCGATCCCACGAACACCCACACCGGCAAGTCGGCCGAGGAACTGCTCGCCGAGGAAATCGCCCGCGAGGCCGCACAACGCGAGGTCGAGCAACGTGCAGCCAGCTCGCATCATGGGACGGAGCACTGACGACATGGAAGCCATCTTTCTTGCATATATTGCGCCGATCATGTTCGGCACCCTGGTGTTCCTGTTGCTGTTGGGCTTTCCGGTGGCCTTTGCCCTCGCAGCCAACGGTATTCTCTACGGCCTGATCGGCATCGAGATGGGCTTGCTGTCGCCGGCGCTGTTCCAGGCCTTGCCGCAGCGTGTGTTCGGCGTCATGTCTAATGAGTCTCTGCTCGCCGTGCCGTTCTTCACCTTCATGGGCCTGATCCTCGAGCGCTCCGGCATGGCCGAGGACTTGCTCGAGACCATCGGTCAGTTGTTCGGCCCCCTGCGCGGCGGGCTGGCGATCGCGGTGATTCTAGTGGGTGCCATGCTGGCGGCCACGACCGGCGTGGTCTCGGCCTCGGTGATTTCGATGGGCCTGATCTCGCTGCCCATCATGCTGCGCTACGGCTACGACCGAAGGCTGGCCTCCGGGGTCATCGCGGCCTCGGGCACCTTGTCGCAGATCATCCCGCCCTCGCTGGTGTTGATCGTGCTCGCCGACCAGCTCGGCCGCTCGATCGGCGACATGTACAAGGGCGCCTTCCTGCCTGGCTTTGCGCTCACCGGCCTGTATATCCTGTATGTCGTGGCGGTGTCCTTCTTGAAGCCCAAGGCCGCGCCGGCGATCCCGCCCGAGGCGCGCACCTTTGTCGAGCCCAACGGCGGCCACGGCATTCCCTCGCTGCTGGTGTTGATGGCGCTGTCGGTGGCGGTGGCGGTGGCGGGCGTCGAGGTCCTGCTGCCGGACAATGTGCACGTTGATGAACTGATCGTCACCAGCATCCTGGTCTGGGGCGTCACGGCTTTCGTACTCGCGCTGGTCAACAAGGTCCTGCGCCTGGGACTGCTCTCCAAGATCGCGGAACGGGTCACTTTTGTGCTGATTCCGCCGCTGGCGCTGATCTTTCTGGTTCTGGGCACGATCTTCATCGGTGTGGCCACGCCCACCGAGGGCGGCGCCATGGGCGCGGTCGGCGCGCTGATCATGGCGCTCATCAAGCGCCGCCTGAACTGGTCGCTGCTGCGCCAGGCCATGGACACGACGACGACCCTGACTTGTTTCGTGGTGTTCATCCTGATCGGCTCGTCGGTGTTCAGCCTGACCTTCCGCGGCGTCAACGGCGATCTGTGGGTCGAGCACCTGCTGATCGGCCTGCCGGGCGGCGAGATGGGGTTCCTGATCGTGGTCAGTATTCTGACCTTTGCGCTGGCGTTCTTCCTGGATTTTTTCGAGCTGGCCTTCATCATCGTGCCGCTGCTCGGGCCGGTCGCCGAGAAGATGGGCATCGACCTGATCTGGTTCGGCGTGCTGTTGGCGGTCAATATGCAGACGTCCTTCATGCATCCACCCTTCGGCTTTGCGCTGTTCTATCTGCGTTCCGTGGCGCCAAAGGAGGATTACATCGACAAGGTCACCGGCCAACCCATCGCCAAGGTGACGACCGGCCAGATCTACTGGGGATCCATTCCCTTCATCGTGATCCAGCTCTTCATGGTCGCGATGGTCCTGCTGTATCCCAGCATGGTCACGCACTACAAGGCCGACCGGCCCAAGGTCGACATCGAGAACATCGAGATCGACGTGGGGACCTTCTCGGGCTATGGCACCGGCAGCTACGGCGATGGATCGGCGGCGGGGGCCTATGGTCCGGACGTTGGTTCGGATGCGGGCGGCACCCCGTCGGATCAGGAATTGAACAACATGTTCAAGTAGCTGGACTGGGGCGCGGCGGAGCGGCCGCCCCGCCCCGGGGCTTCATGACGGTGCGCGGCGCTTGCGCACACAGTCCAGCCAGGCGTCGATCGGCATGGGTCGCGCCATCAGATAGCCTTGCAGCGCATCGCAATCGTGCTGGAACAGGAAGTCGGCCTGGGGCTGGGTTTCGACGCCCTCGGCCACCACCTGCAGTCCGAGCTGTTCGGCCATGGCCAGGATCAGTTGCGCGATGGCCATGCTGTCGGGGTCGTTCGGGATGTCCTGAACGAGGCTCTTGTCGATCTTGAGTTCGTAGAGGGGCACGCGCTTGAGGCTGGCCAGATTCGAGTAGCCCGTGCCGAAGTCGTCGACGGAAAAGCGGATGCCCAACCGGGTGATCTCGTCCAGGCGTTGCATGGTGGCGTGGGCGTCGCGGATCAGGACGCCTTCGGTGATTTCGAAAATCAGGCGATTGCCCGGCGCCCCGGTGCGTTCCAGGATGTCGCGCACGTACTGGACGAAATTCGGGTCCATGAGGCGCTTTGGGCTGATGTTCAGCGAGATGGGGTAGGTCTCGTCCAGTGCCTGCAGATCCAGCAGGACCTGGCAGGCCACCTCCAGCGTCCAGTCGCTCAGGTGGTTGATCAGGCCGGTTTCCTCGGCCAGGGGGATGAACAGGGCAGGGGAAACCGCACCCCGTGTCGGATGGTTCCAGCGCGTCAGCAGCTCTGCCCCAGTGACCCGGCCGCCCTGCGCATACTGGGGCTGCAAGTGCATGCAGAGCTGTGGCGTGTTCAGGGCCAGGGTCAGGTCGTGCTCCAGCCACAGGCGCTGTTCGACCTCGGATTGGATGTCCTGTTCGTAAAAGACGACACAATTGCCGCCGCGTTCCTTGGCACGATGCATGGCCATGTCGGCCTCGCGCATCACGTCGTCGATCGACGTGCTGCGGGCCTGCAGCAGGGTCAATCCAATACTCGCGCTGAGCACGCTGGGCTTGCCATCGACCACCAGTGGATCATCGAGCAGCGCGAGTCGCAGCTTTTCCGCCACCGACATGGCGTTGCGCGCGCTTTCCTCGATGCCGGTGCCAAGCAGCGTGAGCAGGACCATGAATTCGTCGCCGCTGACCCGCGAGACGGTGTCGCGTTCGCGCGTGCGGGCCACCAGCCGCCGGGCGACCTCCTGCAGGATGCGGTCGCCGACCACGTGGCCCCGGGTGTCGTTGATCTTCTTGAAATTGTCGAGGTCCAGAATCAACAGGGCACCGAACACCTGACCGCTGCTGGCGCTCTCGAGCGCCTGTTCCAGGCGGCTGATCAGCATCCGCCGATTGGGCAGGTCGGTAAGCGTGTCATAGAAGGCCAGGCGGTGCACCTGCTCCTCGGCCTGCACGCGGTCCGTGGTGTCGGTCAGGATCGCGCAGACCGCCTCGACGGACCCTTCGGCGTTGCGCAAAGGCACCTTGATCGATAGGAACGTGTGCTGCTTGCCGGTGGTTGCGGAGGTCAGGCGCTCTTGCAGGGCGACGCGTTGCTCCAGGTGCAGGACCTGCTGGTCCGATTGTTCGATCGTGTCCGCGGTGCTGGCGTCGTCGAGCAGTTCGCGATCGCGGCGCATGACGAGGTCACTGACCGACAGGCCGAAGAACTCGCAGACCTTGCGGTTGGCATAGAGGTAGCGCCGCTCGCGGTCTTTGATGTAGATCATCGCGTCGACGGTGTCGAGGATGGTGTTCAGGCGGCGCTCGCTGATGATCAGGCGCCGTCGTTGGCTGCGCTCCCGGCGCTTGAGATGTACGGCGAGGATAAGGGCGAACACCAGCATCAGGGCCAGAGCGACGACGAACCACTCTGAATACCATGGCACCGGCGACTGGGGACGGGGGTTTCGCCACTGCGACAGGATCTGGAAGTAGACCGATTCCGGGTTGGCCTGCCAGGCGCTGAGGTACTGGTCGATGCGTGCGAGCACCGCGGTGTTGCGACCCTTGGGTGCCGCGAAGAAGGCCTTGGTGGGCTGGAAGATGATGGGGGTGGGGACCAACTGGTATTTCGGGTATGTGAGTTCGCCGAAGAAATAGTCCGCAACCACTCCGTCGGCCTGCCCCGCCTGGACGAGTTGGAAGCCCTGGGTCAATTGGTTGACGGTCTGTAGTTGCGCGCCGATGCCCAGGGTCGGCAGCAGCCCGCTGAGATAGTCGTACTGGGCCGATCCGGCCAGCACGGCGAGGCGCTTGCCGTGGAGATCCTGGATGGTGTGCAGCGCGTTGCCCTTCGCGGCGTAGATCTGGGACCAGCTATGCAGTGCCGGGATGTGGTGGAAGTCGATCGTCCGGGCGCGCTCGGCGGTGTAGAACACATCGGGCAGCAGATCGATCTCGCCGCTCTCGAGCTGATGCATGCAGGCGGCCCAGTCGCACGCCTCGAGCGTGAGGGTCCAGCCCTCGCGTTCCGCGATTTTGCCGAGCATCTCGCCCAGGATTCCGCCAGGTCGGCCTTCGGGCGTGATGTAGATGTCGGGTGGCTGGTCATAGATACCCACACGTAGCGCCACTGCATGTCCGGTGGCTGGCAAACTGATCGATACTGCGGCCAGGGACAGCAGGAGGGCGCTTCGAAGGATTCGGATGATGATCCGCATGGGCTCAGTCGGACGTGGAAGGGCCTGTTTTTGGTCGGTGCGGTCGAATCCTGCGGGCCATCTGCCTGACCCGGCGTGATTCATCGGAGCTTGCCGACCTGTGTTGCCAGACAAAAATTGTTGACAATATTATCAGCCTGTCGCGGGTGCCTACAAGGGCTCGAAAGTGCGTCGCCGGGGGGGCGGCCAAGCGGCTGCGGCGGGGCAATGCTCGGCAAGGCTTACCATAGATCAATAGCGTAAGCTTAAAACAAATGTTGTGTGGGTCGAAATGCCACCTGTTCGGGCATTTGCGCGGGCGCTGTGGCAGGGAGGATAAAATAATGCCTCCAGATCTCACAACCTCACAAAGGTTAACCATGTCACAGCGTTTCCTGGATGAGGCGCGCGCCCGGATCGGGCAGTTGCGCACGGATGGGTTCTATAAGACCGAACGCGTCATCGCCAGCCAACAGGCCGCCGGCATCCGGCTGGCCGACGGCGCCCAGGTCCTGAATTTTTGCGCCAACAATTACCTGGGTCTGGCCAATGACGCGCGCCTTGTCGAGGCCGCGCGCGAGGGCCTCGCCACCGACGGTTTCGGCATGGCTTCGGTGCGTTTCATCTGTGGCACGCAGTCAGGCCACAAGGTGCTGGAGGCGGCGCTGGCTTCGTGGTTGGGCATGGGCGATGCGATCTTGTATTCGAGCTGTTTCGACGCCAATGGCGGCCTGTTCGAGGCCCTGCTCGATGAGCGCGACGCGGTCGTCAGCGACGCCTTGAATCATGCCAGCATTATCGACGGGGTGCGCCTGTGCAAGGCGCGGCGCTACCGCTATGCGAACAACGACATGACCGATCTGCGGGCACAACTCGAGGCGGCCCGCGCTGCCGGGGCGCGGCATGTGATGATCGCCACGGATGGCGTGTTTTCGATGGATGGGGTGATCGCCGACCTGCCGTCGATCTGCGACCTGGCCGACGAGTTCGATGCCTTGGTCATGGTCGACGATTCGCATGCCGTGGGGTTCATGGGCGAGGGCGGGCGTGGCACGCCCGAGCATTGCGGCGTCGGGGGGCGTGTCCACATCCTGACGGGTACTTTGGGCAAGGCGTTGGGCGGGGCCTCGGGCGGCTATGTGGCGGCCGACGAGGCGGTGGTCGAACTGCTGCGCCAGCGCTCGCGGCCGTATCTGTTCTCGAATTCGCTGGCGCCTGCCATCGTCTCGGCGTCTCTGCGCGTGATCGAGGTGCTGCGCAGTGCCGAAGGCACCGCGCTGCGCGAGCGCGTGCACGTCAACGGGCGGCATTTCCGCCAGTCGATGCAGGCGCTGGGCTTCGATCTTGTGCCGGGCGACCATCCCATCATCCCGGTGATGCTTGGCGATGCTGCCTTGGCGTCGCGCATGGCCGACGCGCTGCTCGGCGAGGGCGTCTATGTCGTCGGATTTTCCTATCCCGTCGTCCCCAAGGGACAGGCGCGCATCCGCGCGCAAATGAGCGCGGCGCACACGCTCGCGCAGATCGATGAGGCGGTCGAAGCCTTCGCCCGAGTGGGCCGCGCGCTGGGCGTGATTCCACGCAACTGAACGGACGGGACACCATCATGCGTGCATTGGCGAAGCTGCATCCGGCCCCAGGGCTGGAACTCATCGAAGTCGACCGTCCCAAGATCGGTCACAACGACCTCCTCATCCGCATCCGCAAAACCGCCATTTGCGGCACGGACATCCATATCTGGAAATGGGACGATTGGGCGGCCCGAACGGTACCCGTGCCCATGCATGTCGGCCACGAATACGTGGGCGAGGTGGTCGAGATCGGCCAGGAGGTCCGGGGCTTCCAAATCGGCGACCGGGTCTCGGGCGAGGGCCACATCACTTGCGGCCATTGCCGCAACTGCCGCGCGGGGCGTCGTCACCTGTGCCGCAATACGTCCGGCGTGGGCGTGAACCGTCCCGGCGCCTTTGCCGACTACCTGGCGATCCCGGCCTTCAACGCCTTCCGTATTCCGGACGATGTGTCCGACGATCTGGCGGCGATCTTCGACCCGTACGGTAACGCCACGCACACGGCGCTGGCCTTCGATCTGGTGGGCGAGGATGTCTTGATCACCGGTGCTGGGCCGATCGGTGCGATGGCGGCGGCCATCGCGCGCCATGTGGGCGCGCGCAACGTCGTGATCACCGACGTCAACGACTACCGGCTGGATCTGGCCGCGCGCATGGGCGCGACCCGCACGGTGAACGTGGCGCGCGAGGAACTGGCGGTGGTGATGCGCGAATTGGGCATGACCGAGGGCTTTGACGTCGGCCTGGAAATGTCCGGTGTCGCCAGCGCGTTCTCGTCGATGCTCGCGGAAATGAATCACGGGGGCAAGATCGCCATGCTGGGCATCCTGCCCGACGGAGTCGGCGTGGACTGGGGCCAGGTGATCTTCAAGGGCCTGGAGATCAAGGGGATCTATGGGCGTCAGATGTTCGAGACCTGGTACAAGATGGTCGCCATGCTGCAAAGCGGACTGGACCTGTCGCCCATCCTGACCCATCGCTATCCGGTATCCGAGTATCGCCAAGGTTTCGACGTGATGCTGTCAGGCCATAGTGGCAAGGTCATCCTGGATTGGAACTGATCCCGGCGGGCCGCCGCGGAGGCGGGCCTCCGGTGCCTGGGCAGCGGATCGGGTTCAGAGCTCGCGCAGCGCGGCGCCGATCGCGGTCGTGTCCAGGCCGCGCGCCAGGGCCAGGCGCAGCAGCGTGCGGGCCTGCTGAGGATTGAGCCCCCGCGACGCCAGGATGCCGTCCTCGTCGTCCGAGGCCTTGACCGTCACCTCGCCGTACGGCACGCGGCTCGCACGGATGCACTGGATCCCGCGACGACGGGCACGCGCGCAGCCACGCAAGGCCGCTGGACTGAGGCTGCCATTTCCCAAGCCGGCCACCACGATCCCCTCGACCCCTGCGTCGATGGCCGCCTGGTACAGGTGGTCGCCGGCGTCCTGGTGGTCGTAGAGAATATCGACCCGGGGCAGCTTGCGCAGCCCCGTCAAGGGGAAGGGCGCGGCTGGCGGCAGGATGGGGCGCTGTACGATGCGCACCGCACCGTCGCTGATCCAGCCCAACACCCCGGGCCCCTCGGCACCGAAGGCATCGACCCGGGTGGTGTGACCCTTGGTGGCGTGGCGCGCGGCGAGGATCCGGTCGTTCATGGCCACCAGGATGCCGCAGTCGCGGCTGCGCGGATCGCGCGCAACGAGCAGCGCGTTGTACAGATTGAGCGGGCCGTCCGCACTCAGCGCCGAGCCCGGGCGCATCGCGCCCACCAGCACCACGGGCTTGGGGTGGCGGATCGTCAGATGCAACAGAAAGGCGGTTTCCTCGAGCGTGTCGGTCCCGTGCGTGACGACGAGGCCGTCGATCTCGGGGTCGCGCAGCAAGGCCCTGATGCGCCGCGCCAGGCGCAGCACCCCGGCGGTCGTGAACTGGCGGCTGTCGATGTTGAAGATCTGCTCGCAGCGGATTGCGCCCAGCGCCTGGGCGCCGGGCACCGCCGCCAGCATGGCGTCGACGTCCTCGGTCACGCGATAGTCGGTGAGCTCGTTCGCATGCCCGGCGGTGGCGGCGATCGTGCCGCCGGTGCCGAGCAACACCAGGCGCGCTGGCGCCCGCCGCATGGACCCGCCCATCAAGGGTAGAGGCCGCGCACCTGGCGGGCCTCGAGGATGCGCGTGCAGGCGACGATGAATGCCGCGGTGCGCAGCGACACCTGGTGCTCGCGCGCCACGCCGGACATGGCGCTGTAGGCCGAGCGCATCATGGCTTCGAGGCGGTGGTTGATTTCCTGCTCGGTCCAGAAAAAGCTGGAAAAGTCCTGCACCCATTCGAAATAGCTGACCGTGACCCCGCCGGCATTGGCCACCACGTCGGGCACGATCATGGTGCCCTTGGCCGAGATGATGTCGTCGGCCTCGGGGGTCGTCGGGCCATTGGCGCCCTCGACGAGGATCTTGGTATGGATGAGGTCGGCGTTGTCGTGCGTGATCTGGCCTTCGAGGGCGGCCGGGATGAGGATCTCGGTTTCCAGCGACCAGAACTCCGCGGGCGTGAGTGATTCCGTATCCGGCGCGCCGGCCACGCCGCCGGACATGCGTACGTGGTCGAACAGCGCGAGGATGTTCAGGCCGTGGGCGTTGTGGACGATCCCGGTGTGGTCGTAGATCGCCACCACCTTGGCGCCGGCCTCGTGCAGCAGGCGGGCCGCCGTGCCGCCCACGTTCCCGAAGCCCTGGATGGCGATGCGTGCGCCCTTGATATCGATGTGGCATTCGCGTGCCGCCTCGCAGGCGGCCACGTAGACGCCGCGTCCGGTCGCTTCGACGCGCCCCAGGCTGCCGCCCAGCGCCACCGGCTTGCCGGTGACCACCCCGGTGGTGGTTCCTCCCTCGTTCATCGAGTAGGTATCCATCATCCATGCCATGATCTGGGCATTGGTGTTGACATCCGGCGCGGGGATATCCCTGTTGGGGCCGATGATCACCCCGATCTCGCTGGTATAGCGGCGGGTGATGCGCTCGAGCTCGCCTTTGGAGTAGTTGTGCGGATCGAGGCGGATGCCGCCTTTGGCGCCGCCGAAGGGCAGGTTCACGGCGGCCGCTTTGACGGACATCCAGGCCGACAAGGCCATCACTTCGGACAGCGTGACGTCCTGGTGATAGCGCACGCCGCCCTTGCCGGGGCCGCGCGAGATGTTGTGCTGGACGCGGTAGCCCTCGAAATGAGCCACCTCGCCATTGTCGAGTTCGACGGGAACGTCGACGATCAGGATGCGCTTGGGGCGCTTGAGTGTTTCGATCCAGCGGCTGAGAGAGCCCAGATAAGGCGCCACGCGGTCCACTTGTTCGAGGTAGATGCCCCAGGGACCCGGATCGTCAGGATTCAGGTACGAAGGCAGCGGTTGCGGCATGGATTCTGTCATGACGATAGCCTTTTGAGAATGGTCGTAAGGAGGGGGGAAATTGACGAAAGGTACATTCTAGTGCGCGAAATCGACGCTGTGCGGCTTTCGGGGCGGCGGTGTCCGCTGTGGGGGCGCTCGCCGGCGATGGCGTGGCGCTGGGCCGCCCGGCAGTTGGCCGTCAACCTGCCGCGTCTAGCCACTGTCTAGCCCGCTTCAGAGGCCGTAGGCCTTGAGGCCCTCCAGGTCCAGGACCTGGACCGCGCCGTACTCGACCTTCAGCAGGCCGGCGTCCTCGAGGGCGCGCAGGGCCTGGTTGGTGCGCTGGCGTGAAATCCGGGCCAGGTAGCCGATTTCCTCCTGGGTGATCTCCAGGCGCATCGAATCGCTGGGGTAGAGCAGGGGATTGAACAGCTCGGCCAGGCAGCGCGCGACCCGCGCCTCGGGCGCAAGCAGGCGGTCGTGCTCGGCTTTGCCGATGAACTGCGCCACGCGCTCGTTGAGTTGGTGCAGCAGATAGCGGTTGAAGGGGATGCTGGTGTCCAGCAACCAGTAGAACTGGTCGCCGCGCAGGCGCGCGATGGTGCTCTGGCGCAGGGCCACCACGTCGTACTTGCGCGCTTCGTGCTTGAGCAAGGAGCCCTCGCCGATCCAGCCTCCGCCGGGCACCCCCGTGAGTGAGGCCAGCTTGCCTTCGGCATTACCCACGGAAACCTTGATGAGGCCGTCCAGCACGCCGATCCAGGCGTCGGCCACGACACCCTTGTGCTCGATGATGGTTCCCGCGGGGATCGTGGCCACGGTTGTCCCCTGGACGACGCGCGCCTGCTGGTCGGCATCCAGGAGATCGAACCATGCGGCATGGGTCTGCAGCATCTGCACGATATTCATGGGTGATTACCCTCGAACGGGAGCGAATGTCATATGTGCGACAGTTGAGGTAGTGCCTACACTGTATCTTAGACCGAACGAATCGTGTTTCAGCGATGTTTTCGTAAAAACCTGAGGAGACTTTGGTGTCGAGCACTGCCGGACCGAGCGAGGGTGTTTTATCCCTCAAGCATGTCAGCCGCTGGTTTGGCGGCGTTCAGGCCCTGGCCGACGTCTCCATGGATGTCGGCCAGGGTGAGATATACGGCTTGATCGGCCCCAACGGCGCGGGCAAGACCACGCTCATCAACGCGATCACCGGCTTCTATCCGCCGCAAGAAGGCACGATCAGCTTCGAAGGCCGGTCGCTCAACAAAGTCCAGCCCCACCGGGTCGCGCGCGACGGCATTGCGCGCACCTTCCAGAACGTCGCTCTGTTCAAGGGCATGAGCGTGCTCGACAACATTCTGCTGGGCCGCCACATCTTCATGCGGCCCAGCGCGCTGGCCTCGCTGTTTTATTGGTGGTGGGCGCAAAAAGAAGAGATCGCCCATCGGCGCAAGGTCGAGGAAATCATCGATCTGCTTCAGCTCGAAAGCGTGCGCGACGAGCCCGTGGAGGTCATTCCCCTGGGCATGCAAAAACGAGTCGAGTTGGCTCGCGCCCTGGCAGCCGAACCCAGGCTGCTGGTCCTGGACGAGCCCATGGCCGGCATGAACCAGGAGGAAAAGGAATACATCGTGCGTTTCATCCTGGATGCCCAGGAGGCGCTGAATCTGACCATCCTGCTGATCGAGCATCACATGGATGTGGTCACGGCGATTTGCGGGCGCGCCTTGGTGTTGAACAACGGCCGCGTAGTGACCGAAGGTCCGGTGGTCGAGGCTGTCAACCATCCGGATGTCATTTCCGCTTATATCGGGGGGGTATCGAGTGACGACTGAGCATCCCGACGGGCGTCGCCCGGAGACCGGCTGGCGTGACGATGACCATCTGATTGCGGTGCTGGCCGAAAACGCCCGCACCCATGGCGACATGGTTGCGATGCGCGAGCGCGATCGCGGGATCTGGCAGGAATATCGCTGGCGGGATTATCTCGATCAGGTGCTGGGCGCGGCCGCCGGGCTCGAGGCCCTGGGCATGGCGCCGGGGGATAATGTGCTGGTGATCGGCGACAACCGGCCGGCGCTGTATTTCGGGATGTTGGGGGTGATCGCCCTGCGCGCGGTACCCTCGCCGGCGTATCCCGATACCACCCCCGACGAGCTCTTCGGGCAACTGGATCGCGAGGGCGTGCGCTGCGCGATTGCCGAGGATCAGGAGCAGGTCGACAAGCTGCTGGATCTGCGCGCGCGCCATCCCGATCTCAAGTGGATCATCTACGATGATCCCAGAGGGCTGACGGGCGACGTGCCCGAGGGCGTGGTCGCGTTCACCGAGATCGTGCGCAGGGGGCGCGAGCGCCTGCGCGATAACCCCGCCCTGCGGGACGAGTTGCTCAATCGCCCGCGCGCCGACGACGTCGCCGTGCTGCTGCATTCCTCGGGCACCACGGGCGCGCCCAAGGCGATTCCACTAAAGCACCGACACGTCCTGTTTGCGGTGCGCAACGCGGCGGCGGCAGGCTACTTCGAGCAGGGCGAAACGCATATGGCATACATGCCCATCGCCTGGGTCGGGGACTTTATTTTCTCGATCGGCGCCGCCCTGGCGTTGCGCTTTTCCGTGAACATCCCGGAAAACCAGGAGACCGTCCAGCACGATCTGCGCGAGATCGCGCCCACCGTGTATTTCACTTCGCCGCGGGCCTGGTCGGCCATGTTGACGCGGGTGCAGGTCGGCATCGAGGAATCGAGTCCGTTCAAGCGCTGGCTCTATCAGCACTTCATGCCGTTCGCCGTTCAGTTGGAGCGCCGGCGGCTGCAAGGCACGCAGCCCGGTCCGGCGCAGCGCTTGTGGCGGCGCCTGGGCGAGGTCCTGATCTATGGGCCGATCAAGGATCAACTCGGGCTGACGCGCGCGCGGCGCTCGTATACCGCGGGGGAGGCGATCGGCGAAGAGGTGTTTCTGTTCTTCCGCGCCCTGGGCCTGGATCTGCGCCAATTCTATGGCCAGACGGAAAACTGCGCGCTGTGCGCGGCGCAGGATCCGGGCACGGTCAAGCTGCATACGGTGGGCGTGCCGTTTCCGGGCATGGAGCTGCGCATCAGCGAGGCGGGCGAGATCCTGGTGCGCGGCGGCAATGTATTCGATGGCTATTATCGGAACCCCGATGCCACGGCCGAGGTCCTGCGGGACGGTTGGCTGCATACCGGGGATGCCGGCCATGTCGAGGACGATGGCCAACTGGTGGTCCTGGGCCGAGTGTCCGAGGTGGTTCATACGCGTGGCGGCGAGCGGTTCATCCCCACCTATATCGAGAACCACCTGAAATTCAGCCAGTACGTCAAGGACGTGTGCGTGATCGGCGCCGGGCGCGAGCACCTGTCGGCGCTGGTGGCCATAGACTGGGATGCCGTGGGCCACTGGGCTCAGGAAAACGGCGTGGCCTACACCTCGTTTGCCGACCTGTCGCAGAAGCCGCAAATTTATGACCTGATCGAGAGCGTGATCACGCACGTCAACACCACCTTGCCCGACGCCGTACGGATACGCCGCTTCGTGAATCTGCACAAGGAGTTCGACCCGGATGACGGGGAGGTCACACGCACGCGCAAGCTGCGCCGAGGCGTCATCGACGAACACTATCGTGACATCATCGATGCCGTCTACGAAGGCCGGGACGCGATTGATTCCGAGGCTCAGATCACTTATGAAACGGGCGCGTCGGGCGTGCTGAAGCGTCACCTCGCGATTCGCGATGTGTCCGCGCCGGCCAACCGGGAGACGATGGCGTGAATATCGAATTCTTTCTCGAGCTCCTGGTCAACGGCGCCTTGACGGGCCTGATGTACGGCATGGTGGGGCTGGGCATCGTCTTGATCTACAAGTCCTCGGGCGTGCTCAATTTCGCGCAAGGTGCCATGGTCATGACCGCGGGCTATGCAACATGGCTGCTGTCATCCTTCGGTCTGCCGATCTATGCCGCCGCCGCCCTGGGCATCGTGGTGTTGTTCGCCTTCGGCCTGCTGATCGAACGCCTGCTGCTGCGCAGCCTGGTCGGCCAGCCGATCATCATGATCGTCATGCTCACCCTGGGGCTGGACATTTTCCTGCGGGGGCTCGTTCCCGGCATTCTGGGCACGTCCCCCAAGCATCTGGATATCGGGGTCGGCATGGCGCCGCTGATCGTCGGTGATGTGTTTATCAATCGGGTCTATCTGGTGGGCGGCGCGGTGTCCCTGGCGCTGTTCGCTCTTGCGGCGCTGTTCTTCCGCACCCGGCTGGGGACCAAGCTGCGCGCGGTGTCGGACGATCACGTGTCCAGTTGGTCCGTGGGAATCTCCGTCGAACACGCGGTGGCGGTGTCTTGGGGCCTGGCGGGGGTTTGCGCGGTCGGGGCCGGCACGATATGGGGCACCGTGCAGGGCGTGGAATGGTCTCTGACCGCCTTGCTCTTCCCGGCGGTCGCCGTGGTCATACTCGGCGGCATCGACAGCATTCCGGGGGCGCTCCTCGGAGGCATCGTGGTGGGTGTCCTCGGTAGCGTCATTCCGGGCTACGTCGACCCGCTGGTCGGCGGCAGCACACGCGACGTGGTGACCTCGGTCATCATCCTGCTGACCATCCTGATCCGGCCCTATGGCATGTTCGGCCGCGAAGACATCGAGAGGGTATAAGCCATGTTCTATCGACTCTCCGGCGTGCATCACACCCGTTACGCCTCGGCGCGGCAGCTATGGCCGCTGCCAGCCGATCGCTGGCAGGTCGCGGCGGTCTTCGTGCTGGCGGTGGCGGCGCCGCTCTATATGTCCGACCTGTACCTGTCGAGCTATATGCTGCCCTGGCTGATCTGGAGCACCGCCACGCTGGCGCTCACGCTGCTGATGGGGGTCGCCGGGCAATTGCACTTCGGCTTTGGCGCGGTCATGGCGATCGGCGCCTATACCAGCATCCATCTGACCCAGGCCGGTGTGCCGTTCGAGGTCGCGCTGTTGGCGGCGGGCCTGCTCGCGGCCTTCATCGGCTGTCTGTTCGGGGCCGCGGCGCTGCGTGTCAAGGGGCTGTACCTGGTGATGGCCACGCTTGCGATGCAGTTCCTGGTGGACTGGGTCATCGTCAACGTCAAGGCGATTTCGGGCGGCGCCGTGGCCACCCTGCAAGCGCCCACGGTCGAGTTTCTGTGGGTTCCCGTCGACACGCTGGTCGCGCGTTATTACGTGGCCTTGCTATGGGCGGTGATCGTGACGCTGCTGATGCTCAACATCAAGCGCACCAGCTTTGGCCGGGCATTGGTGGCGGTGCGCGACAAGGACTTTGCCGCGGCGGTGATCGGCGTCAACATCTTCAAGTACAAGCTGCTGGCGTTCTTCTCCAGTTCATTTCTGGGTGGGGTGACGGGCGCGATCCTGGCTTTCTGCTTCTATCGAGCCGTCACGCCGCAGCAGTTCAGCTTCGATATTTCGATCCAGCTCGTCGCCATGGTGCTCGTGGGCGGCCTGGGCAGCGTGATCGGCGCCTTCCTGGGCGCGGGCTTCGTGCTGCTGGCGCCGATCGTGCTCCTGAATATCGTCGCGCCGCTCGTCGAGGCAGGCTGGTTGCCGGTATCGGCCTCGCTGATGGCGCACATCCCTCTCATGATCTATGGCGCCATGATCATCGGATTCCTGCTATTCGAGCCGCTGGGCCTAGCCAAGATCTATGACAACGCCCGGAAGTATTTCCTGGTCTGGCCGTTCCGGCACACACAGAGTTGAAGCTGTATTTGGTGGTATCACGCACAGGAGGAGGTCAACATGAGGCATTACATTCGATCAATGGTCGGCGGCGGTTTGGCCGGCGTCGCGATCCTCGCAGCCGGATTGGCCGGCGGGGTCGCCCATGCACAGGACAAGGCACCCATCAAGGCCGCCACGCTGCTGGACTTCACGCGGGTCTATACGTTCCTGACCGACGAGTACAGCCAGGGCCAGCAGGATTACATCAAGCTGTTGAACCTGGAGGGCGGCGTGGGCGGCTATCCGGTCGATCTGATCGTCCGGGACCAGGGCAGCCAGCCCCAGCAGGGCATTGCGCTGTATAACCAGGCCCGCGACGAGGGGGCCATCTTTTTCGATTTTCTCAGCACGCCGGTCGCCAATGCCGTGATGCCGCGCGCCAACGAGGACCATCTGCCGATGATCGCCTTCGCGCATGGCCGTGCGGACGCCATCGACGGGCAGCGCTTCCCCTTCGTCTTCCCCTCGGCGGCCATCTATCGTTCCCAGGCGGCCCTGCTGCTGAAGTACATGGATGAGCATGCCGGCGGCCTGAAGGACAAGAAGATCGCCTTCGTGCACATCGATTCGCCCTTTGGCCGCGAACCGATCGCGCTGCTCGAGGCCATGGCCGAGACCAAGGGCTTCACCCTGAAGACCTTCCCGTACGCGGTTCCCGGCACCGAGCAGTCGGCCGCCTGGACCGATGTGCGCCGCTTCCGGCCCGATAATGTGATCATCTGGGGTGCGGGTCCCGGCCAGGCGGTGTCGATCCGCGGCGCGATTTCGAACGGCATCTCGCCCAAGAGCATTTATTCCGTGATCTGGCTGTCCGAAACCGACATGCGCTCCTTCCAGGGCGACGCCGTCGTCGGGGTCAAGCGCTTCACCGCCGTCAACACCGGCGCCGATTCCGCCATCCTCAAGCGCATCGGCGAGAAGGTTGTCGCGGCAGGCAAAGGCACGGGCGATGCCAAGGTCGTCGGCTCCACCTACTACAACATCGGGGTGGCCAGCATGGCCATCATGACGCAGGCCGCAAAGCAGGCCCTTGACAAGCTCGGGCCACCGCTGACGGGCGACAAGCTCAAGGCCGGCTTCGAGATGATCAAGGACTTCGACGCCGAGGGCCTGATGCCGCCGCTGACCATCACCGCGGAGGATCACCAGGGCGGCGGCTGGGGCCGTGTGTCCGAGTGGGACGGCGACAAATGGGTGCCGCTGAACGACTGGGGCCACGCCTACCAGGACGTGGTCTGGAAGCTCGTCCGGGATGACGCGGCCAAGGCGGCCAAGGAGGCCAAGAAGTGAGCTTGCTCTCACTGAACAATGTCGAGGTCGCCTATGACAAGGTGTTCCTCGCCATCAAAGGCGTGTCGCTGGATGTCGAGGAGGGTGCGATGGTCGCCATCCTCGGCGCCAACGGCGCCGGCAAGTCGACAACGCTGAAGACCATCAGCGGCTTGCTGGCGCCCGAGCGCGGCGCGGTGAGGCGCGGGCAGGTCACCTTCCGGGGCGAGGACATCGGTCACCACAGCCCGCCACAGCGGGTGCGCATGGGGCTGGTCCACGTGCTGGAAGGACGGCGCATCTTCGAGCACCTGACGCCTGACGACAACCTGCTCGCCGCCTATCCCGGCCGCCGGGCCAAGAGCCGCTACAGCGATCTCAGGGAGCAGGCCTATGCCTACTTCCCACGGCTGGCTGAGCGCTCGCGCACCAAGGCGGGCTATTTGTCCGGCGGTGAACAGCAGATGCTGGCGATCGCCCGCGCCCTGATGACCGAGCCGCAGTTGATCATGCTGGACGAGCCCTCGCTCGGCCTGGCGCCGGTGCTGGTGAAAGAAATCTTTGCCATCATCCGGAAGATCAGCCGGGAGCATCGCACCAGCGTCCTGCTGGTCGAGCAGAATGCCCGCGCGGCCCTGGATATTGTTGATCACGCCTACCTGCTCGAGAACGGCAATGTGGTCATGAGCGGCAGCGCCGACGCGCTCAAGCAAAACCCCGACGTCCAGGAGTTCTACCTCGGCGGGGGCGGCAAGGTCGATTATCACAACGTCAAGCATTATCGCCGGCGCAAGCGCTGGTTGGCCTGACCTCAGGAGAGCGGGCATGCAGGTTTTTTACGATGCACGCGAGACACGTCCAGCGGCCGAGCGCGAACGTGACCTGTTCGCTTGCCTGCCCGGCCTTTTGCGGACGGCCTGCGAGCTTGCGCCGGCCGTCGCGCAGCAGTTGCGGGGCATCGATCCCGCGGATCTCTCGGATCGCGCGCAGCTCGCGCGCGTGCCAGTGTTGCGCAAGAGCGAGTTGCTGCATCTGCAGCATGCGGCCCGCCTCGCCCACGCGGGCGTCGCCGGCGAACGCAACCGCGTGTTCGGGGGCGTCTCGACAATCGGCTGGGGCCAGGCGCGCCGGGTCTTTGCGTCGCCCGGGCCGATCTACGAGCCCGAGGGCGAGCGGCCGGATTATTGGGGTTTTGCCCGCGCCCTGCATGCGGCGGGCGTGCGGCCGGGCTCACTGGTCCATAACTGCTTTTCCTATCATTTCACGCCGGCCGGGTCCATGATGGAGACGGCGGCCCACGCCTTGGGCTGCACGGTATTTCCCGGCGGCGTGGGACAGACCGAGCAGCAGGTGCGGACCATGGCCGATCTCGCGCCCGATGCCTATACCGGCACCCCCAGCTTCTTGCGCATCATCCTGGAAAAGGCCGATGACATGGGCGTGGCCCTGCCGTCGCTGCAGCGTGCGCTGTTTTCGGGCGAGGCGTATCCCCCCTCGCTGCAGGCCTGGTTCGCCGCGCGCGGCATCGAGGGCTTCCAGGCCTACGGCAGCGCGGATCTGGGCATGGTGGCGTTCGAGACTCCGGCCCGCGAGGGGCTGGTGCTCAATGAGGATCTGATCCTTGAAATCGTCCGGCCCGGGACCGATCAACCCGTGCCCGATGGCGAGGTGGGCGAGGTCGTGGTGACCCGATTCAATCCGGACTATCCCCTGCTGCGGTTCGGCACTGGCGACCTGTCGGCCGTCTTGCCGGGCGCCTCCGCGTGCGGGCGCACCAACGTGCGCATCCGCGGGTGGCTGGGGCGCGCCGACCAGACAACCAAGGTGCGGGGCATGTTCGTGCACCCGGAGCAGGTTGCCAGGGTGGTGGCCCGCCATCCGGGGATCGGTCGGGCGCGTCTGGTCGTGTCCGGCGAGATGGGACATGACCTCATGATCCTGAAAGTCGAGTCGGATCGTGCCCTCGATGTGGAGGCGGTGGCCGAGAGCGTGCGCGACCAGACCAAGCTGCGGGCGCGGGTCGAGGTGGTGCCCGAGGGCAGCCTGCCCAACGACGGCAAGGTCATCGAGGACGCGCGCAGCTACAAGTAGGCATGAACGCAATCGCGCATATCACCTGGTGTAGTAAGGCCTTGGGGTAATATTTCCTTTTACCCGGCCGTTCCGGCTCACTAGGAGACATCCATGCGCGGTTTGAAAACCATGGCGGGCTTGCTGGCGCTCGCCGCCGGTATTCCGTTGGCCCATGCGGACACGCTGGCGGTCGTCAAGGAACGTGGCGTCGTGCGCTGCGGCGTGACGACGGGCTTTGCTGGTTTTTCGGCCCCCGACGCCAAGGGCGACTGGCAGGGCCTCGATGTGGACATGTGCCGCGCAGTGGCCGCGGCGACGTTGGGCGATGCCTCCAAGGTCAAGATCGTGCCACTGAATGCCCAGCAGCGCTTCACGGCCCTGCAATCCGGCGAGATCGACCTGCTGGCCCGCAACACCACCGTCACGCTGACGCGCGACACGGGCGTCGGGGCGATCCATGCGGCGATAAATTTCTACGACGGCCAGGGCTTCCTGGTCGCCAAGTCGCTGGGCATCAAGAGCGCCAAGGAGATCGAAGGCGCGACCGTCTGCATGCAGACCGGCACCTCGAACGAGAACACCATGGCCGACTGGGCGCGCGCCAACGGCGTCAAGTACACCCCGGTGGTGATCGAGCAGTTCAATGAGGTGGTCAACGCGTTTGCGGCCGGTCGTTGTGATGTGTTCACCACCGATGCCTCCGGCCTGGCCTCGATCCGGATCTCGAAGCTGTCCAAGCCGGACGACTATGTGGTCCTGCCCGAGATCATTTCCAAGGAGCCCCTGGGGCCCTTCGTGCGCCAAGGCGACGATGTCTGGCTGAATATCGTCAAGTGGTCCTTCAACGCCCTGATCGGCGCCGAGGAGCTGGGGCTGACCTCGGCCAATGTGGACGGGAACGTGGACAGCGCCAATCCCAATGTGCGGCGCCTCCTGGGGGCGACGCCCGGGGCGGGCAAGGACCTTGGTGTGGACGAAAAATGGGCCTACAACATCGTCAAGCAAGTCGGCAATTACGGCGAGTCCTTCGAGCGTAACGTCGGCATGGGCAGCCCCCTCAAGATCCAGCGCGGCCTGAACGCCCTGTGGACCGAGGGCGGCCTGATGTATCCCTTGCCGGTACGCTGAGGCGCGGCCTCGCGCCGGTCGGTTCCCTCGCCGGCGCGGCGCGTCAGGGGCGTCGGCGGTAGATCAGGCTGATGTGCGCGAATGCGGCCTGCAACTCAGGCGTCCCGGCCTGAAAGGTCACCGGACGCCCTTTTTGTACGAAGCATACGAGTTTTTTCGAGGCCACGAGCGGGATGAACTTGCTCGACTGGATTTGATCCCAGGGTATTTCACGACGTGTGACCCAGCTCTGGCGCAGGCCATATTCCGAAATCTCGGTCACCGAGGTCCAGATCCCCCAGGACATCACCAGCAGGGCGGCGAAGCAGACCAGTACCGCGGCCGCCACCATGGGGCTGACCTGCTGGCCGGCGGCGCTGCTGGCCGTGACCATCAGTCGCCCGGCGATCAACAGCATGATCAGCCAGGCCAGCACGCCGATCCACCGCGGCCAGGCGCGTCCGCGCAGTGGCAACGGCCCGATCCGGGCCAGGAGCTCGGCGTGTTCCTCTGGTGTCGGCTTGGCAAAGGGCGTCATGATTTCCGGGCCGCGAGCGCATTGCCCGCGCGGCTGGCCGCCTTGCGACCGAGATGGCCGGATATCCACTGGCCGATCTCGACGATTGCGTCGAGGTCCACGCCCGTGTCCATGCCCTGGCCGCGCATCAGGTAGAGAACGTCCTCAGTCGCCACATTGCCGGTGGCGCCCTTGGCGTAGGGGCAGCCACCGAGGCCCGACACCGAGCTGTGGAAAATTCGCACCCCCGTGTCCAGCGCGGCCACGATATTGGCCAGCGCCTGCCCGTAGGTGTCGTGGAAATGCCCCGCCACCTGCGTGCCCAGGTCGGCGACCTGGCCCACGGCGAGCATGACGCGCTTGATCTGCGCTGCCGTTCCCACCCCGATCGTATCGGCCACGTCGATCTCGTCGCAGCCCAGGCGCAGGAATCGCTCGGCCACGTCGACCACGGCGGACACCGGGGTTTCACCCTGGTAGGGGCAGCCCAGAGAGCAGCTGATGCTGCCCCGCAGGCGAACGCCGGCCGCCTTGGCCGCCGCCGCCACCGGCTCGAAGCGGGCGATGGATTCGGCGATCGAGCAGTTGATGTTGCGTTGCGAGAAGGCCTCGCTCGCGGCGCCGAAGATCACCACTTCGTCGACGCGCGCCGCCAACGCGGCCTCGAAGCCGCGCATGTTTGGCGTCAGCACCGAATAGAGGGTGCCCGGGCGCCGCGCGATCGCGGCCATCACCTCGGCGCCGTCGGCCATCTGCGGCACCCACTTGGGTGATACGAAGGACGCCGCCTCGACGTTGGGAAAGCCGGCGGCGGACAGCCGATCGATCAGCTCGACCTTGATGGCGGTATCGACGAACTGTTTTTCATTCTGCAGGCCGTCGCGTGGGGCGACCTCGACGATCTTGACGTATTCGGACATGGCGTGTTCCCGGCGAGCGAGGTGTCCCTGGCGTGATTGATTCGACAAGCCCACATAATATCCCAGTGCCGGGCGGGCGGCCGGGCCACTCAGGCGCCGGCCCGAGCGAAGCGGCCATCGGCCAGGCGTTCGATGAGGCCCGAGACCTCGAGCATGCCCAACTGGCCGTTCAGGCGGGCGATGTCCCAACCCGTGCGCGTGAGCAGCGCATCCACGCTTGCCGGGTCGTGGCCCAGGGCGCGCAGCAGAATGTCGGCATCGGAGCCGGGAGGCGGGGCGGGCGTTGCCGGCGTGGGTGCTCTCGGTGCATTGTCCGAGCCCAGGGGCCGCCCGAACCCCGACTGGCGCAATTCCTCGAGGATGTCCTCGCTCGATTCGACGAGCTTGGCGCCCTGGCGGATGAGGGCGTGGCAGCCGCGTGAGAGGGGCGAGTGGATGGAGCCGGGAATGGCGAACACCTCGCGCCCAAGTTCGCTCGCCAGCCGGGCGGTGATCAGCGAGCCGCTTTGCCGAGCGGCCTCGACCACCAGGACGCCGCGCGACAGCGCCGCGACGATGCGGTTGCGCATGGGAAAGAAGAACGGCAGGGCGCGCGCGCCCAGTGGGAATTCGGAGACGAGCAGGCCGTGCTGGGCGGTGCGGTGCGCCAGGGCCCGATTGCGCGCCGGATAGACGATATCGATGCCGGTGCCCAGGACCGCGATCGTGCCGCCGGCATCCGGCCCCGCCTCGAGCGCGCCTTCGTGCGCCGCCGCGTCGATGCCGCTGGCCAGGCCGCTGACGATGCACCAGCCCTGTTGCGCCAGGTGGCGCGCAAAAGCCCGGGCGTTGTCCATGCCGCCGACCGTGGCGCTGCGCGCGCCCACTACGGCGATGGCGGGGCGTTGCAGCAAGTCCGGCCTGCCGTTGAGGTACAGCATCGGCGGCGGGTCATGCAGTGCCAGCAGGGCGGCCGGATACTCGGGGTCTGCCAGGGTCAACAGGCGGTGGCCGGGTTGGTGCAGCCAGTCGAGGGCCTTGTCGATGGCGGTTTGCGTGGCCTGGTCCGGGGCCTGCCGCATGCTTGTGGCCAGTCCGGGATCGAGGTGCCGCGCCAGGCTGCCGGTCGACGCGGCATAGATGTCCTGTGGCATGCCGAAGACAGCCAGCAGGTCGCGGATGCGGGCGGCGCCCAACCCCGGTTCGAGGCCGAGGCGGATCCAGGCGCGCAGTTCGTGTTCGTCGGCGGTGGGGGACATGCCTGGGGTCCGCCGGTGTCGAGCGGCGGTTGCAAAAAATTCCAGTGTGCCACGGATGGCGTGCCGACGGGCGGCAAGGGGGATCGGAAGGTCACGCTTCCCCGGGATGCGCACCCGGGCGGCCCCGCAGCGGTCCCATGGGGGGTTTCTGGTCAAAACTTGTTTTATCATAGAGGTTTAAGTCCGTATGATTTGGCATTTACCATGGCCCTGCTACCCATTCTCAAGTATCCCGATGCGCGCCTGCACAAGGTGGCGGCTCCGGTTGCGCAGGTCGACGATCGCATCCGCCAGCTCGTGCGCGACATGGCCGAGACCATGTACGCAGCCCCCGGCGTAGGCTTGGCGGCCACCCAGGTCGACGTCCACGAACGCGTCGTCGTCATCGATGTGTCCGAGGACGGCAACGACCTGCACGTCCTCATCAATCCCGAAATCACCTGGAAGAGCGACGAGCTCCAGGTCTACGAGGAGGGCTGCCTGTCCGTCCCCGGCATCTACGACGAGGTCGAGCGTGCCGCCCGGATTCACGTGCGAGCCCTGAACGAGCAGGGCGAGCCCTACGAGTTCGACGCCGAAGGACTGTTGGCCGTCTGCGTCCAGCACGAGCTCGATCATCTGTTGGGCAAGGTGTTCGTCGAATACCTCTCGGTGCTCAAGCAGAACCGCATCCGCACGCGCCTGCGCAAGCAGCAGCGCGAGGCCGAGCGCGAAGCCGCCAGCGCCTGATGCGGCTCGTTTTCGCCGGTACGCCGGAGTTCGCGCGCCGGGGGCTGCGCGCCCTCATCGACGCGGGTCATGAGGTGGTCGGTGTGCTCAGTCAGCCCGATCGTCCCTCGGGGCGCGGTATGAAGCTGCTGCCCAGTCCCGTCAAGCAGGCGGCGCTCGAGGCGGGCATTCCGGTCCTGCAACCGCGCAGCCTGCGGTTGGACGGCAGGTTTGCCGATGAGGCGCAGGCCGCACGCGAGGCGCTGGTGGCCATGCGCCCGGAGGCAATGGTCGTGGCCGCCTATGGACTGATCCTGCCGCAATGGGTGCTTGACCTGCCGCCCCTGGGCTGTCTCAATATCCACGCCAGTCTGCTGCCCCGCTGGCGCGGTGCCGCACCTATCCAGCGTGCGATCGAAGCGGGCGATGTCGTCACGGGCGTGACCATCATGCAGATGGACGCGGGCCTGGATACCGGCGACATGCTGCGGGAGGTCGAGGTGCCCATCGGCCCGCGGGACACCGCGTCGAGCCTGCACGACGCACTGGCCGAGGTGGGCGCGCGCGCGATCGTCGAGGTTCTGGCCGAGTTCGCCGCGGGTCGTGGGCCGCGCCCCGTGCCGCAATCCGAGGCGGGCGCGTGCTATGCCGAAAAGTTGCTGAAATCCGAGGCGACGCTGGATTTCCGGCAGGACGCGGAGCAACTGGCCCGCCGCATCCGCGCCTTCGATCCGTTTCCGGGCACCGCCATGGCGCTGCCCGGCCTGGAGCACGCGGTCAAGGTGTGGGAGGCGCATGCCGTGCCCGCCGATGCCTACGCGGCGCAGGCCGAACCAGGCTCGATTCTGAGGGCGGATGCCCAAGGCATCGATGTGGCCACCGTCGCCGGCGTTCTGCGCATCACGGCTTTGCAGCGCGCCGGCGGCAAGCGCCAGCCGGCGGCGCAGTTCTTGCAGGCGTGGAGTCCGCCGGACTAGCGTCCTGTTCGGTTAAACCATAGATTCAAATAGGACACTGGCCGCGTCCGTCGATGGATTCCGATGTCAGCGCATCGCGGTCAGCCGGTGTTTTTCTTGCGCGAGGTATCGATGCCGAGCTGTTTGAGTTTGCGGTAGAGGTGTGTGCGCTCGAGTCCGGTGCGCTCGGACACGCGGGTCATGCTGTGGTTCTCGCGGACGAGGTGATATTCGAAATAGATGCGTTCGAATTCGTCACGCGCCTCGCGCAGCGGCTGGTTCAGCGAGATGCTGCCCAGGTGCGAGTCGTCGGTCATGGCCGGCGGCGTGGACGGCGCGGCCTGGGGTGGTGCCTCGCCGGCGATCTGCGGCATCTGGGTAAAGACCGGATCAGTGGCGGGGCGCTCGGTGCGGCTGCGCATCGAGGCCGGGATGACCGGCCGCGCCAGGCCCGCAGCGACGGCCTTGAGCAGTTTCTGCAGAGTGATGGGTTTTTCGAGAAAATCAACCGCGCCGATGCGGGTCGCCTCGACGGCGGTATCGACCGTCGCGTGGCCGCTCATCATGATGACGGGCATGTTCAGCAGCCCCTGACTGCTCCATTCCTTGAGCAACGTGACGCCGTCGATGTCGGGCATCCAGATGTCCAGCAGGACCAGATCGGGGCGGTTGCGCAGACGGGATTCGCGCGCTTGCGCGGCATTTTCGGCGAGCTCCACCGTGTGGCCCTCGTCGTAGAGAATCTCGGACAGCAGTTCGCGGATGCCAATCTCGTCATCGACAACCAGGATTCGGGCCATTAACACCTCACCTATTTCTTTTGCGTATTATCCTGTGCTTGATGCATCGCGTCCAGCCGCGTTCTCGCTGGGGGCCGCCGCCGGGCTCTGATCCGATAGATGCGTGAACAGAATGGAGATGCGCGCGCCCCCATTGGACGAGTTGGAGATGTCCACTCGGCCGTGGTGCTCTTCGATGATTTTTTTGACGATGGCCAGGCCCAGCCCCGTGCCCGTGGCCTTGGTGGTGACGTACGGCTCGAACACGCGGGCAAGCACCTGGGGCGCGAATCCCGGGCCGTTGTCGGTGACGCTCAGCCGCACGCTGCGCGTGCCGTCGTCGGCCTGGATCCGTCGGGTCTGGACGATGATCCGCGCCTCCGCCGCGCCCCGATGCTGGCACGCCGCGTCGCGCGCGTTGGCCAGCAGATTGTGGATGACCTGGCGCAACTGGGCGGGATCGCCCAGCACCGTGGGCAGATCGCCGGCGAGCTGCGCCTCGATGTGCGCCGCGGTCGCGGCGCCGGTGCCGTGGCCCATGCCTTCGATGGGGTCCCAGCCGTACAGGGTCAGGACCTCGGTGACCAGATCGTTGAGATCAACGTCCTGCATCTGCGCGGGCGGGGTGCGAGCGTATTCGCGGAAGTCGTCCACCATCTGCTTGAGCGAGGCGACCTGGTTGACGATGGTGTTCGTGGATCGGATCAGGAAGGCGGCATCGGCCTGGTCCAGGCGGTCGGCCAGCTTCATCGCCATGCGCTCGGCCGAGAGCTGAATGGGCGTGAGCGGATTCTTGATTTCGTGCGCCAGCCGGCGGGCGACCTCGCCCCAGGCGACGGTGCGGTTCGCCGAGATCACCTCGCTGATGTCGTCGAATACGACGAGGTGACCGTTGCCGTGGCCGTCCATATGCAAGTGCGTGCCGCGCGCCAGCAGCGTGATGACGTGTTTCTTGCGTTCGTTGTCGGCGGCCTGCTCGAGCTCGAGCTCGAACTGCTGTTGCCAGTACGGGCGGGTCGACTCGACCGCCTCGTGGGAGGCGAAGGCCTGGCGCAGCAACTGGGCCAGGCCGAGCGCGCCATCGGCGGTTTCCAGCGGGCGGCCGCGCACGGTGCGCAGGTCCAGGCGCAGGATGTCCTGTGCCCCCTGGTTGAACAACGTCACGCGGAAGGCATCGTCGAAGACCAGCACGCCCGAGGACAGGTTGCTGAGGATGGATTCCAGATACAGATTGGTCTGCTCGAGCTGACGGCGGTTGCGGTCCACCATCTGCCGCGCCTCATCGAGCTGGCGTGTCATGGCGTTGAACGATCGGGTCAATTGGCCCACCTCGTCGCGCTCGGGCGGCTCGGGCAGGGGGCGATAATCGCCCACGCCCACGGCCTGGGTGCCCGATGCCAGCGTCAGCAGGGGGCGGACCAGCCGCCGCGACACCGCCAGGGCCGCCACCACGGCGGCGAAGACCGCCAGGATCAGGGCCAGCGTGAGGGTGATGCCGTAGAGCTTGCGCAGGCCCAGGCGCGCCAGCGCGAGCTCTTGGTAGTCGCGAAAGCCCTGCTGCACCTGGTTGGCGTTGTGTGCGATGCGATCGGGCACGGGTTGGATCACCTGCAGCCAGCGCGAGTCGGCGTTCATGCCGAGGGCCGCGCCAAAGCGGTCGTGGGTGTTGATCGGCGTGACCACGCGCAGGTGCAGGCTGTTGGCCGCCGTTGCGTCGCCCGTCGGACTGTCGGCCTCGGCCGCGGCATAGCTCTGGGCCACACGCAATTGGTTCATCACATTGCTGGGAGGCATGTCGGGCAGCAATTGGCCGAAGGCCGAGGACGAAAAGGCGACGAGCCGGCCGCTGCCGCTGAAGACCATGGCTTCGGCGACGTTGTTGTTCTCGCGCAAGGGGGTGATCAGCAGGGTGATCTCGGCATCGCTGACGTTGCCCAGGCGGCTGGCCATGGCCTGCGCGCGCGTGTCGAGTTCGGCCAGTTGCGCATCCAGCGCGGCGCGCCCCAGGTTCAGTCCGGCCTCGAGGGCGCTGTCGACTCGCACGTTGAACCAGGATTCGATGGAGCGGGACATGAACTGGACCGACAGCAGGTAGATCAGCGCACCGGGCAGGATGCCGATGAGCGTGAAGAACAGCGCAAAGCGCGCGGTCAGCCGGGCGCCGAACTGCCGCCGCCGGATCTGGCGCAGCAGCCGCACGGTGAGCAGCAGCACCCAGGACATCAGGGCGACCGCGAGGATGCCGTTGAGCAACAGCAACAGGTCGTACTGCTGGGCATAGCGCGACGCATTGCCGGTGGACCAGACCAGCAGGGCGAGCAGAGCCACCGCGCTGATGGCGGCCACCGCCAGCGCGGCGCGCAGCGCCCATCGGATCAGGGTCGGGGCGCGGCGACGGAGATCGAGAAAGTGAAATCTTTCCATGGTGTCGTCAAGGACCAGGCCTTGCTATTCATGGCGTCGACCTGAAAGGGTCGGGCCAGTCGGGTCGTGTCCAGCCGCAGTCGCAACTGGCCCTGGTACAGTGTGCCGATCGTGAAATCCTCGGTGGAGGCCACGTCCCAGGCGCGAATGTGGCGCACCAGGTCAAGGGCCTCGTTC
Organism: Castellaniella sp. GW247-6E4; assembly: GCF_040276065.1. Taxonomy (NCBI): domain Bacteria; kingdom Pseudomonadati; phylum Pseudomonadota; class Betaproteobacteria; order Burkholderiales; family Alcaligenaceae; genus Castellaniella; species Castellaniella sp. GW247-6E4. Next base: position 89,035 of record NZ_JBELOI010000005.1, read on the forward strand.
AGTGTCGAGGCGGGCAGCGACAGGTCGCCGGTGCCCGTGCGCCATTGCCGCGTCAGCGCGTTGTACTGCACGCGCCAAGTCAGCTCGGTCGAGACCAGGTTCTCGTCAAACCACCACCAGCGCGAGCGGGTGATCCTCAGGTCGGCGGTCAGGTACAGGGGCACGCCTTTCTCGGCGGCGCTGCGCAACTCGTCGGTGAGACTAAACGCGATGTCGGCATCAATCAGCAGGCGTCCGTCCTGCGCGAGGGGCTCGACCCGTTCGACGAGGGGCTCGGCCCAAGCCTGCCCCAGCATCAGCAGGGTGAGCAGGCACAGCGCGAGGGACAGAAGCACTCTGCGCATGAGCGGTGGCCGGAGGCGTGGCGGTTCGGCGGAAAGCATGCCGTATTGTTGACGACTCATTCATGCTTGGCAATCAAGGCATAGAAAAATCCGTCGCCCGGCTCGTCGCCGGGGCCGGGGCTGGGCAGCGGCAGGATCTGGCCGGGTGCCGGCAGGCGCCTGGCGTCAGGGTGGCGTTCGATGAATGCGCGCGCCTGATCCTCGCATTCGAGCGGGAAGATCGAGCAGGTGGCATACAGCAGGTGTCCGCCCGGCCGCAGGAGCGGCCAGAGGGCGTCGGCGATGCGTGCCTGCAGCCTTGCCGTGCGCGGCAAGTCGTCCGCGCGCCGCAGCCAGCGGATGTCGGGGTGGCGGCGCACGACCCCCGAGCCTGTGCAGGGCACGTCGGCGAGGATGGCATCGAAGGCCTGTCCGTCCCACCAGGCGGCCGGATCGGCGGCGTCGGCGCAGCGCAGTGCGACGTGCGGCCCCGACAGGCCCAGGCGCTCCAGGTTCTGGGCGACCCGCGCAAGTCGTTGTTTGTCGCTGTCGATCGCCGTCAGCCGCAAGGCATGACGCTCGAGCATGTGGGCGGTCTTGCCCCCGGGCGCGGCGCAGGCATCCAGCACGCGCATGCCGTCGGCCAGGGGCAGCAGGCGTGCTGCCCGCTGCGCGGACAGGTCCTGGACCGACCACAGGCCCTCGGCGTGGCCCGGAAGCTCGTGCACCGGGCGCGCTTGCGGCAGCAGCAGGCCGTCCTCGCCCGCAAGTCGGCTGATGATGCCCGCGGCGGCGAAGCGCTCATGTAGCTGCGCGGGCGTTGCGCGCCGGATGTTGGCGCGCAGAAACAGCGGGCCGGGCCGATCGGCGGCCGCCAGCAGGGATTCCCAGTGCGTCGGCCAGGCCGTGCGCACGGCATCCACCCACCACGCGGGATGATTCCATCGGGCCTCTGGGTCGCGGGCCACGTGCTCGAGCAATACCGCGCGTTCGCGGGCATAGCGGCGCAGAACGGCGTTGATCAGACCCTTGAAGGGTTTGCAGCGCTTGTCGCGCCCAGCGGCGGCGACGGCCTGGTGCACGACCGTGTGCGGGGCATAGGCTGGGACGTGCGTGGCCCGGTCCTGCGGCGGCTCGAGGCTGGCGTCCATCAGGCACAGGCCTAGCAGCAGCAAGGCGTGTGCGAGCGGATCGGTGGGTGCGCGCGACAGCATGTGTCGCTGCAGGGCGCGCGCCAGGCCGAGGCGGCGCATGACGTGAAAGGACAGGGCTTGGGCGGCGGGCCGCTGGGTGGCGGGCACGCGTGCGAGGCTGTCCGACAGGGATTGGCCGGCGAGCACGGCGCGGATGGCGTGTGCGGCCGCGAGCATCTGTTCCGACAGGGTGGGAGGATGGGGATTGGACACGGAGAGGTGGCGTGGAGAAGGCGCTTCCAGGGGACTTTAGCACCGATTCGCTAAAATGCAGGGTTTGGGATCCTCTGGGCGGATCAGTGCACCGCATGCCGCCCGATTTGCGTAGGGGATTCTTGGCGGGCGCAAGGCCCAGAGAGGTTTTCATGAGTGCTTCCCCTCGAGTCGGATTCGTCAGCCTGGGCTGTCCCAAGGCCCTGGTGGATTCCGAGAGAATTCTGACCCAGCTGCGCACCGAGGGCTACGAGATCAGCCCCGATTACGAGGGCGCCGACGTGGTGGTGGTCAATACCTGTGGCTTCATCGACAGCGCCAAGGCGGAATCGCTCGATGCCATCGGCGAGGCTATTGTCGAGAACGGCAAGGTCATCGTCACCGGCTGCCTGGGCGTCGAGGCCGATATGATCCGCAACGTCCATCCAGCCGTGCTGGCCGTCACCGGCCCCCAGCAGTACGAGCAGGTCGTGCGCGCGGTGCACGAGGCCGCGCCGCCCACGGTCGTCCACGATCCCTACGTGGATCTGGTGCCGCCGCAGGGCATACGCCTGACGCCGCGCCACTATGCCTACTTGAAGATCTCTGAGGGCTGCAACCATAATTGCAGCTTTTGCATCATTCCGTCCATGCGCGGTCGCCTGGTCAGCCGGCCGATCGGCGACGTGTTGGGTGAGGCCCGGCGCCTGGTCGACGCGGGGGTGAAGGAACTGCTGGTCATCTCGCAGGACACCAGCGCCTACGGGGTGGACATCAAGTACCGCACGGGGTTCTGGGATGGGCGCCCGGTCAAGACCCAGCTTACGGCGCTGGCGCGCGCGCTGGGCGATTTCGGGGTCTGGGTGCGGATGCATTACGTCTACCCGTATCCACACGTCGACGAGCTGATTCCGCTGATGGCCGAGGGGCGTATCCTGCCGTATCTCGACATTCCGTTCCAGCACGCCAGCCCGCGCGTCCTGCGGGCCATGAAACGCCCCGCCTTCGAGGACCGTACCCTGGCGCGCATCCGGCGGTGGCGCGAGATCTGTCCGGACCTGACCCTGCGTTCGACCTTCATCGTCGGTTTTCCCGGCGAGACCGAGGAGGATTTCCAATACCTGCTCGATTGGATGGGCGAGGCGCAGCTCGACCGCGTGGGCTGCTTCCAGTATTCGCCGGTCGAGGGCGCGCGCGCCAACGAATTGCCCGATGCCGTGCCCGACGAGCTCAAGGCCGAGCGCTGGGAGCGCTTCATGGCGCATCAGCAGGTCATTTCCACGCGGCGCCTGGCGGGAAAGATCGGCCGCACCCTGACGGTGCTGGTCGACGAGGCGGATGGCGAGGGTGGTGCGACGGGGCGCTCCATGGCCGATGCACCCGAGATCGACGGCAGCGTGCTGTTGCGCGATGCGCCCGGTGTGGCACCCGGCGACCTAGTCCGGGTCCGTATCGAGGACGCCGACGAGTACGATCTGTACGGGGTGCCTGCCGCGTGATTAACCAAACAGCTCGCTAGCTTTTTCCGCTGTCGGGCTTGCGCGGCACGACCCGGGGCGGGGCTTTGCCAGGCTCCAGCGGCCTGGCGCGCTTGAAGGTCGTGACGGGCAGGTCGCCGAACACGCCGCGCCGCGCCGCGGCGCGCCAGGCGTGGCCGTAGGCGACCTCCAGGCTCAGGTGGATGGTGCCGTCCGCGTGGCGCCGGCGTTCGAGCGCGTGGAGCAGCCGCCCGCGCCATTGGCGTCCGGCGGCCCCGGCGCGGCGTTCCGGGTGCGGGTTTCCGCCCAGGCTGCGGACGTCCTCCAGCAGCTTTTCGGCGCTCCGGTAGGTCAGCGTGATGATCTCCTGGTCCATCACCGGGTCGGCGAATCCCACCTGGATCATCAGATCCCCGAAGTCGTGCATGTCGACGAATTCCATGGGACGCGTGCCCAGGCCGGCCTCTTGTGCGGCTTCGCGCAGCTCTTTGAAAGTGCCCGGCCCCAGGCTGGAATACATGGCCAGGCCATCGATCCTCAAAATCCGGCGCCATTCCTGCAACACCAAGTGCGGCTCGGGATGCCAGTGCAGGGCGAGGTTGGACCAGACGAGGTCCAGGCCCTCGTCGGGCAGACTGGTCTCGGCCAGATCCGCTTGGATGAAGCTGGGCGCCGGCGTCGGTTTGTTGCGCAGCTTGTGCCAGAACCCGGGCTTGGTCGCGTAGCGCGCCCGGGCCGCGTCCAGCAGAGCTCCGCAGGCGTCCAGCCCGATGTAGCGCTGGTCGGGATAGCGTGCGCGCAGGGGGTCGAGCGCGTGGGCCGCACCGCAGCCGGCATCCAGGATGTCCTTGGGCTGGATGCGGATATAGCTCAGGCGCTGGAGCATGCGCTGGGCGATTTCCCCGTACAGGAACTGCGCCGCGTCCAGTGGACTGCGTCGGGCGAACTGCCGGATGACGACGTTGGGATCGATGGGCAGGCGGGGAAGCTGTGACATGTTGGATCAAGAGGGCTTTCCGCGTCCCGGCTGCCTGTGTTCAGATGTCCGGATTCATCGCGGGGAGGTGACATTATGCTGGATACGGCCCGCTGGCGCGAACGCCTGCGCGGCATCAGGCCGCGCTCGCTGTCGGCGCGGGTACCCGCCGATTGCCCCCGTTGCGGCGCCCGCGCCCGCGGCGGCCGGCCCTGCCCCGCGTGTCTGCCGGCCCCGATCCCGACTGGGGATGGGCGGCGTTGCCCGGTATGCGCGCGGCGTCTGGCGGACGCCGCCTGTGGGGACTGTGCGCGCCGCCCGCCAGCCTTCGACCGGGTGGTGGCAGCCTTCGATTATGAGGCTGCGGGCCGGGATCTGATTCTGCTGTACAAGGCGCGGCGACGGTTCGAGCTGTCCGGCGCACTGGCCGATCTGCTAGCCCTGGCCGCCGGGGCGGCGGATCCACCCCTGCCTGGGTCTACAATCCTGGTGCCGGTGCCCTCTCGGCGCGAGGCGATCCTGCGCCGGGGGTTCAATCCGGCGGCCGAGTTGGCGCGTGCCCTGTCGGCGCGCTTGGGGCTGCGCTGCGAGCCCGGAATGCTGCGGCGGACGGACGGGGGTGCCAAGCAGGCCTTGCTGGGCCGTGCGGCGCGTCGCGTGGCCCAGCGGGATGCCTACTATTGCGGACCGGTGCCTGGCGGTTGTCACGTCGCTGTGGTCGATGATGTCCTCACCACAGGCAGCACGCTGGACGGGATCGCACGCGCCCTGAAGGCGTCCGGCGCGACGGTCGTCACCGGACTGGTGCTCGCGCGCGCCGTGCCGGATGCGGCGCGGTCGCCGGCGCGCAACAATTGATCTGGAGATCATATGGTCAAGTCGCTAGCCGCGGCCGCGGGTTTGATACTATCGTTCATGCTCCCTGCCGCCTTCTCGTCGGAAGCTGCCATGAATCAATACCCCCTGCATGCAGCCGCCCGGCAAAATGATGCCCGGCACATCGAGCAACTGCTCTCGTCCGGTGTCGATGTCGATGCGCGGGATCACTCGGGATCAACCGCCCTGCTGGTTGCCGCCAGAGCCAACTCGATTGACGCCGCCAAGGCACTCATCCAGGCCGGTGCGGATGTGAACGCAAAGGATCACATCCAAGACAGCGCATACCTCTATTCAGGCGCCAGAGGCCATCTGGATATTCTGAAAATGACCCTCTCGCACGGCGCCGATCTCAAAAGCACGAATCGATACGGCGGAACCGCCCTGATTCCAGCCGCCGAGCGTGGGCATGTCGAGGCGGTGCGTATGCTCGTAGAGGCCGGCGTTGACGTCGATCACGTCAATAATCTGGGCTGGACGGCACTGCTTGAGGCGATCATCCTGGGCGACGGGGGCGAACGGCACCGACGAATCGTCGACATTTTGCTCAAGGCGGGCGCCAACCCCGACTTGGCCGACGATGGCGGGGTCACTCCTCTCGAGCACGCCAGGCAACGCGGCTTTGGCGAGATCGAGCGTTTATTGGTCGCGGCCCACGTCGGGTCGGGTGTTAAAAAGGACTGATTTCCGGTATCCGGATATGCGTTGTCCACGCAATACGGGTTGTCTGGATAGGGCGCGGCGCAACCCGGCCCGCAGTCCACGCTTGCGCCGATGAGGATGGTTTTCATTGACAGGCAGGGTGCGCCGTTCATGTTTCATATCGTTCTGGTCGAGCCGGAAATTCCGCCTAACACGGGTAATGTGATCCGTCTCGCGGCCAATACCGGGGCGTTCCTGCACTTGGTGCGCCCCCTGGGTTTCGCGCTGGACGACGCGCGGATGCGGCGCGCCGGGCTGGATTATCACGAGTGGGCCCGGATGCGGGTGCACGACGGCCTAGGGGCCGCTCTCGAGGTCATTGGCGGGGATCCGGCGCGCCGTTTCGCCCTGACGACGCACGGGGCGACGCTGATCGGCGAGCAGCCCTTGCGGGTGGGCGATGTGTTCGTGTTCGGCCGTGAGACTGCCGGATTGTCGGAGGCGCAGATGGCCTTCTTCCCCCGGGGCCAGCGCATCCGCCTGCCGATGCAGCCCGGGCAGCGCAGCCTGAATCTGTCGAATGCGGTGGCGGTGACGGTGTTCGAGGCGTGGCGCCAGGCGGGATATGCCGGCGGGACTTAGGTCTGGCCGGGCGGCGTATGAGCGCCCGCGAGCGGCAGGGGCTTATTCCGGGCGTGGATCGCGCGAGAGCAGGGCCGCCACGGCCTCGCGCGGCGCCAGCCCGTCGAACAATACGTGGCATACAGCCTCGGTGATCGGCAGGTCGATCACCTGCCGGCGGCCCAGTGCCAGCGCTGCGCGTGCGCAGCGCACGCCCTCGGCCGTCATGCCGCCCGCCAGGATGTCCTCCAGGCACCGGCCCTCGCCGATGGCGATGCCCACCTGCCGGTTGCGCGAGAGCTCGCCGGTGGCCGTCAGGACCAGGTCGCCCAGCCCCGCCAGCCCCGAAAAGGTATCGGCCCGGCCGCCCAGGGCGATGCCCAGGCGCTGGATCTCGGCCAGGCCGCGCGTGATCAGGGCGGCGCGCGCGTTGGTGCCCAGGCGCAGGCCGTCTGAAATCCCGCAGGCGATCGCCATGACGTTTTTCAGGGCGCCGCCGACCTCGACCCCGACGATGTCGCGTGTGGTGTAGATGCGCGCCTGGGTGCCGTGGTAGACCGCCTGGCCCACCGCCCCGGTGTCCGGCTGGCCGGCGGCCAGGGTGAGGGCGACGGGCAGGCCGTGGGCGACTTCACGCGCGAACGATGGTCCGGACAGCACGCCCGCATGCAGCCAGGGCCGACGGGGCAGATGCGCGGCGATGATCTGGTGGGGCAATTGCAGCGTGTCGGGATCGATGCCCTTGCAGGTCCAGAGCAGGTGCAGCGGCCCCGCGCGCCGCGTGGGCAGGTCCTGTGCCAGGCGTGCACAGATGTCCGCCAGGCCGGCCATGGGCACCCCCAGGACGATCAGGGAGGCGGTGGGCGCGTCGAGGACGTGGCCCATGGCCTCGCCGAAGTCGGCGGTGGCGCGCAGGGCTTGCGGCAGGGTGATGTCCGACAGATGGCGTGGGTTGCGCCGATGGCGGGCGATCGCATCGGCGACCTCGGGCGCCCGCGCCCATAACACGGTATCGGCCTGAGCGCTGGCGAGCGCCGCCAGGGCGGTGCCCCAGGCGCCGGCGCCCAGCACGCTGACGTGGACCCGGGGCATGGCGGACGCCTCAGTTGCGCGCGCCAGGGGGCAGAATCAGGCCCGAGTCCTGGCTATCGGCGGCTGGTTCGCCGGCGGCCTGCGCCAGGCGCTGCTCGTACAGGGCCTGGAAGTTCATCTCGGCCAGGTGCAGCGGCGGCATCGAGGTGCGCGTGATCGCGTCGGCGACGTTGGCACGCAAGTACGGGTACAACATGGTGGGGCAGACGATCCCCAGCAAGGGGTCGAGTTGTTCGGTCGGAATATTTGAAGCTTCGAAAATACCGGCCTGGCTCAGTTCGACCAGATACAGGACTTTGTCGCCGATGCGGGTGGTGATGGTGGCCGTGACCACTGATTCGAAGACGGTTTCCGCCAGGCGCTGGCCGCCGACCTGGATCGACACCTCGACGGTCGGCCCCTCTTGTTCGAGGAAGATGGCCGGCGCGTTGGGCATTTCGAGCGACAAATCCTTGACATAGGTGCGCTGCAGACCAAAGCTTGGGGCTTGGCCGTCCTTGTTCTCGCTGTTTTCAGACATGGGGTTTCCTGTGTGGAGTGGGGGTTCAGGCGGGCTGCAGCAAGGGCAGCAGGCCGTCGGCGCGGTCCAGGGCCGCCAGGTCGTCGTAGCCGCCGATGTGGCGGTCGTCGATGTATATCTGGGGCACGGTGCGCCGGCCGGTACGTTCCATCATCACGGCCCGTTGGGAGGGATCGCGATCGACATGGATCTTGTGGATGTCCGCGACGCCGCGCTGCCTCAGCAGCGCCTCGGCGCGGATGCAATAAGGGCATACTGCGGTGCAGTACAGGGTGACCTTGGCCATGGGGTGATCCTCGGGGGCGTCAGGATTTCTTGAGCGGCATGCCGGCCTGGACCCAGCCGTCCAGGCCGCCGTCCAACGAGGATACCCGATCGAAGCCGTGCTTGCGCAGGCTGGCGAGCGCGCGCTGGGCATCCCGGCCGTGGCTGTCGACGAGGATCAGGGGCTTGTCCTTGGGCAGGCTGCCGACGTGCGACTCGAGGTCCGCCATGGGGACGTTGCGTGATTGGGGGATGCTGCCGGCCTTGAATTGCTCAGCGGGGCGCACGTCGATGAACTGGCCGTGTTCCCGGTTGATTTGCTGGACGGCGTCGTTGAGCGCGATGCGCCCGCCCGGCCGGCCGCGAGAGAGGCTGGGCCAAAGCAGCATGCCGCCGGACACCAAGGCGATGAGCAGTATCCAGAGGTTGTTCTGGTTGAGTAAAAAATCCACAGTCGATCCTGTAACAAGGGTCAAAACAAATTGTATGCCGGAGGATTATAAAATGGACGGCAGTTTTCAACTTTCGGAGCCCGTTCGGGATTGTTCGGACATGCATAAACTCGTACTCATGCGCCACGGCGAGAGCCAGTGGAATCTCGAAAACCGTTTCACCGGCTGGACCGATGTGGACCTGACCCAGACCGGCCGCGAGCAGGCGCGCCGGGCGGGCGAGCTGCTGCGCGCCAGCGGCTATGAATTCGATCTGGCGTTCTCGTCGGTCCTCAAGCGTGCGATCCGCACGCTCTGGATCGCGCTGGATGCCATGGATGCGATGCATACGCCCATCGGCTTGAACTGGCGCTTGAACGAGCGTCACTATGGTGCCTTGCAGGGCCTGAACAAGGCGGAAACGGCCGCGCGCTATGGCGAGGAGCAGGTGCTGTTGTGGCGCCGCGCCTACGCCATCGCCCCCGAGCCCCTGGCGCTCGATGATCCGCGCCATCCGCGCTTCGATGCGCGCTATGGGCGCATTCCCGCCGAGCAACTGCCGGCCACCGAATGCCTGCGCGACACCGTGGAGCGCGTCGTGCCGTTCTGGAACGACTCCATCGCGCCGGCGATCCGCGCGGGGCGCCGGGTGCTGGTCTCGGCGCACGGCAACAGTCTGCGGGCGCTGATCAAGCACCTGGAGGAGGTGTCGGACGAAGACATCATTGGGCTGAACATCCCCACCGGTCAACCGCTGGTCTACGAGCTGGACAATGAACTGCGTCCCCTGCGCCGCGACTACCTGGGCGATGCTGCACAGATCGAGGCGGCGATGCAGGCCGTCGCCAACCAGGGCAAGGCGGCCAAGGGTTGATATGCGTTTCGCGTGCCTGGGGGCCGCCTTGTGTCTCGCCGCGGTCGCGGCGCAGGCCCAGACGCCCCTGGCCGATCGCCAGGCGGCGGCGCATAAGGATCGCGCCGCCCTGCGCGAGCAAATCGACGTCCTGCGGCGGCGCATCGAGGACACCGCGTCCTCGCAGCGCGATGCCGGTCAGGCCCTGAAGGATTCCGAGCAGGCGATCTCGGACATCAGCCGCCGGCTCGACGAGCTCGACCGGCGTCGCGGTGCCCTGGCCGGAAATTTGCGCGAACTCGAAACCGCCACGGCCGGGCAGACCGCCGAGCTCGAGCGCCAGCGCGAGGCGCTGGCCCGACAACTGCGGGCGCAGTATTCCAGCGGTTTGTCGCCCTGGACGGCCTTGCTGTCGGGCGAGGACCCGCAGCGCATCGGCCGCGAGTTGGCCTATCTGGCCTATATTTCCAAGGCGCGGGCGCAGGCCTTGGACGATCTGCGCCGCAGTCTCGATCGGCTCGCCGGCCTGCAGGCGCAGACGGATTCCCGCCGCGCCGAGCTCGAAACCTTGCTGGCCGAGACCGCGCAACAGAAAAAGGCGCTGGAGGAGCAACAGGGCGAGCGGCAGCAGACCTTGCGGCGCGTCCAGGCCGAGTTGCAGGCCCAACGAGGCCAGGCGCGCGAGCTCGAGGTGCGCGATGCGCGTCTGGGCGAATTGATCAAGGGCCTGGACGTCGAAATCGCCAAGGCCGAGGCGCGGCGCCAGGCCGCGCTGCGCGCCGAGGCCGCGCGCAAGGCCCAAGAGGCCGCCGAGCGTGCCCGACAGGTGCGCGAGCAGGCCGAGCGCGACCTGCGCGAAGCCAAGGAGCGCGCAGCACAGACTCAAGCACAGGAGCAGGCGCAGGCACAGGCACAGGCACAGGCACAGGCCGAGCGTGACAGGCAGGCCGCCCGGCAGGCCGATGAGGGTCGGCAGGCGGCTGCGGCGCGCGGGGGTGAATCCGCCGTGGAGGCGCCGGCCGAGGGGTTTCCCGGCCTGAGCAAGGGCCTGCCTTATCCGGTCAAGGGCGAGGTTCAGGGGCGTTTTGGCGCCGAACGGCCTGATGGCGGCGTGTGGCGCGGCATCGTGCTGCGCGCCGATCCGGGCACCGAGGTGCACGCCGTCGCGGCGGGTCGGGTGGTTTACGCCCATTGGCTCAGCGGCTTTGGCAATCTCCTGATCATCGATCACGGCCGCAAATACCTCAGCGTCTACGCGTATAACCAGAGCCTGCTGCGCCAGGTTGGGGATATTGTGGGACGAGGGGACGTCGTGGCCCGGGTCGGCGCGACCGGCGGCCAAGTCGAACCGGGACTGTATTTTGAATTGCGCCATGAGGGGGCGCCGATCAATCCGCAATTGTGGCTGGGCCGGTAGCCGCGCGCGAGGTCGCGGGGCCCGCCATTCGTTTCGCCGCACCGGTAATTTCGTTACTATCTAGTCTCTGCCCGGGCGCGTGAATCCCGGCGCTTCTGGACACCATCGGGAACGTGCATGAGCACTCGCAAAGTCAGGTCATTGAGCTGGATCGTCGTCGGGTTTGTGGGGGGCATCCTCGTCAGCCTGGGAATCAGTGTGGCCGCCCAGCGCGGCGAGCCCCTGCCGCTCAAAGGCTTGCAGCAGTTCGCCAACGTGTTCGGAGCCATCAAGTCCAGCTACGTCGAGCCGGTCTCCGACCAGCAACTGATCGACGATGCGATCCGGGGGCTGTTCGCCGATCTGGACCCGCACTCGGTCTACCTGGACGAAGAAGGCTACAAGCAGATGCAGGACATCACCCGGGGCGGCTTCGGCGGCCTGGGGATCGAGATCGGCACCGAGGACGGCATGCCCAAGGTCATCGCGCCCATCGAGGACACGCCCGCTGCGCGCGCCGGTATCCTGACGGGCGATCTCATCACGCGGATCAACGATGAACCCACCAAGGGCATGAGCCTCAACGACGCGGTCAAGAAAATGCGCGGCGACCCCGGCACGCCGATCGACTTGACGATCCAGCGCGCCGGCAGTCCGAAACCCCTCAAATTCCACATCGTGCGCGAGATGATCAAGACGCGCAGCGTGCGTGGCAAGATGCTGCCGGGCGACATCGCCTACGTGCGTATCAGCCAGTTCCAGGATCGCACCACCAGTGACCTCGTGCGCATGCTCGGCAGCCTGTCACCCAAGTCGGCGCCCAAGGGCGTGATTCTCGACTTGCGCAACGACCCGGGTGGCCTGCTCGATGGCGCCATCGGCGTGTCCTCGGTCTTCCTCGAGCCTGGCAAGCTCGTGGTCTCGACCAAAGGCCGCATTCCTTCCTCGAACGAAGAGTTCTACGCCCGGCGCCTGACCAGCGAGCACGGCTTTGGCCTGGCGGGCGGCGTCGGCCAGCCGCCCGCGTGGGCACGCACGGTGCCCCTGGTGGTGCTGGTCAATGTTGGCTCGGCCTCGGCCTCCGAGATCGTCGCCGGCGCCCTGCAGGACCACAAGCGGGCGCAGATCCTCGGCAACAGGACCTTCGGCAAGGGCTCGGTGCAGTCCGTGTTGCAGCTCAGCGAGGATACCGGCATCAAGCTCACCACGGCACGCTACTACACACCCAGCGGACGCTCGATCCAGCTCACCGGCGTCGTACCGGACCACGCGGTCGATGACAGCGCAGCGGGCAATCTGTTCCAGTTGCAGCGTGAGGTCGACTTGCAGCACCACCTCGAGAACCAGGCCGACGCCAAGCGAACTGTCGGCGAGGGCGAGGAGGAGGACGATTTCGTCCAGGGCGAAATCAAGATGTTCGAATTCGGCGGCGACGACGATTGGCAATTGCGCCAGGCGGTCAACGCCTTGCAGGGACGGCCCATTCTCAAATCCGATCCGGCGCAGGTTCGCGAGGCCAAGGCCAAGGCCACAGCCCGTGATGGATCGGCGGATGCCGCTGCGACTGCGCCGTCGGCTGAAAAAAAAACGCTGAATGATCCGGGCACGGCCGTCGAGCGCTATCGCGTGACGCCGCAGGGGTTGATCAGGATGCCGTGATGAGGGATCCGCAACCCATGGGCGATGCGCAGTTGATGCGCTATGCCCGGCACATCCTGCTCGATGAGCTGGGGATCGAGGGCCAGGAGCGCCTCCTGGCTGCCAGCGTCCTGATCGTGGGCGCGGGCGGCCTGGGCTCCCCCGCGGCCGCCTACCTGGCCGCTGCGGGCGTCGGGCGTCTGGTGCTGGCCGACGACGACGTGGTCGAGCTCAGCAACCTCCAGCGCCAGATCCTGCATACCACCGCGCGGATCGGCACGGCCAAGGCAGAGTCGGGCCGTGAAGCGCTGCTGGCGATCAACCCCGAGATCGAGGTTCAGGCCCTGGTCGAGCGCCTGGACGATGCGCGCTTGCTCGAACTCGTCGGCGACGCGGATCTCGTGCTGGATTGTTGCGATAACTTTGCCACGCGCCATGCCGTCAATCGCGCCTGTGTCGCCTTACGCGTGCCGCTGGTGTCGGGGGCGGCGATCCGCTATTCGGGTCAGGTCAGCGTCTATGACTTGCGCAGGGACGATGTGCCCTGCTATCACTGCCTGTTTCCAGAGGCGGATGATGTCCAGGAACTGCGTTGCGCGACTACGGGGGTCTTGGGGCCGCTGGTGGGGATGGTGGGCAGCGTGCAGGCGGCCGAGGCCATCAAGCTGTTGGCCGGCATGGGCGAGCCCCTGGTCGGCCGCCTGTTGTCGGTCGACGCCCTGTCCATGCAGTGGCATGCGATCCGCTTCAGGCGTGACCCTGGCTGCCCGGTATGCGGCCACCGCGCCCCCATGTCAGCAGCGGACCCAGCGCGTTGACGCGCCGGTCGACATACAGGTCGCGGCCGTGGCGCAAGGTCGAGAATGGCGTGCCGGGATGGTAGAGGTAGACGGTACGCATGCCGACCTGGTGCGCGCTCTTCAGGTTGGCGAGTGTATCCTCGACCAGGATCACGCGGCGGGCGGGCACCCGCAGGCGCGCCAGGATCTGACGCATCAGCGCGAGCGAGGGCTTGGGCCGGTGGCGGCCCTGTAGCCGCATCTGCTCGATGCCCCACAGGCCATCGAATTCGTGCAGGATGCCCAGGGTTTCCAGGACTTCGCGTGCATAGTGCTCGGGCGCGTTGGTCAGCAGGATCTTGCGGCCCGGCAGGCGGCGCAGGCGCCGCGCCAGCCCGGTCTCACCATGGACCAGGGGGGCAACCTCGAAATTGTGGCTCAAGGCCAGAAAGCGATGGATGTCCACGCCATGGTGACGGACCATGCCGATCGCGGTCGCGCCGTAACGCACCCAGTATTGGTTGCGCAGTGCATCGGCCTGTTCGCGTTCCAGGCCCAGGGTCGTGGCCACGGCCTCGCCCATGTGCTGGTCAATGAGGCGAAAGATCGATCGCGAGGCGTCGTGCAGCGTGTTGTCGAGGTCGAACAGCCAGACGGTATCGTCGCGCGGGCGGGCCGCCGTGCGCGTCCGCCGCAGGGCGCTGGGGGCGCGCGGCGGACGCATCAGTGTGAGCTGATCATCGTGCCGACGCCGCGATTGGTGAGGATTTCGAGCAGTAGGCAGTGCGGCACGCGGCCGTCGATGATGTGTACGGAATTGACGCCAAAGCGCGCGGCGTCCAGCGCGGAGGAGATCTTGGGCAGCATCCCGCCCGAAAGCGTGCCATCCTTGAAAAGCTCGTCGATGGTCTGCGCCGACAGGCTGCGCAGCAACTGGCCGCTCTTGTCGAGCACGCCCGGCGTGTTGGTCAGCATGACGAGCTTTTCGGCGCCCAGCACCTCGGCCATCTTGCCGGCGACCACGTCGGCGTTGATGTTGTAGGCCTGGCCGTCCTCGCCGTAGCCGATGGACGAGATCACGGGGATGAACTGGTCGTCCTGCAGCGCCTTGACCACCGCGGGTTCGATGCGCTTGATGTCGCCCACGAATCCGATGTCCAGCCATTGCCCGGGGTGCTCGGGGTCGGGCATGAGTTTCTTGCGGGCCTCGATCAGGCAGCCGTCCTTGCCGGTCAGGCCGACCGCCTTGCCGCCGGCCTCGTTGATCATCATCACGATGTCCTGCTGGACCTGGCCGCCGAGCACCCATTCGACGACCTCCATGGTCTCGGCGTCGGTGACGCGCATGCCCTGGATGAACGTGCCTTCCTTGCCGATGCGCTTGAGGGCGCTGTTGATCTGGGGGCCGCCGCCGTGCACCACGATGGGGTTGAGGCCGACGAGCTTGAGCAGCACCACGTCGTGGGCGAAGCTGCGTTGCAGAGGCTCTTCGGTCATGGCGTTGCCGCCGTACTTGATGACGACAGTCTTGCCGTGGAAGCGGCGGATGTAGGGAAGGGCCTCGGACAGCACTTCGGCCTTCACCGCTGGAGAGTGAAGGTCGGAATCCTGCGGGTCGCTCATGATGTGAGTGCCTTTTCGACGGTGGCCATGAAGGCCTGTTCGTTGTAGTTGCCCAGATAGCGCTTGATGATGTTGCCCTGCTTGTCGATCAGGATCGCGGTGGGTGTGAGCTTGATGTCGCCAAAGGCCTTGGCGAGTTCGCCGGTCGCGTCGATCACCACCGGGAAGGGAAGCTTGCGGGTCTCGGCGAAATTGACGACGTAGTTGGGCGGGTCGTACTGCATGGCCACCGCGATGGTGTCGAAGCCGCGCGCCGAGAGTTTCTCGTAGTGGCGGATGGTGTCGGGCATCTGGGCAATGCAGGTGGTGCAGCTCGTCGCCCAGAATTTGACCAGGACGACCTTGCCGCGCAGATCCTGCGTGGTGACCGACTGGCCGTGCAGGTCGGTGAAGGTGACTTGCGGCGCGGGCTGGCCGCCGAAGCCTTGGACTTGCCACAGGACGATGCCCGCCAGGGCGGCGACGGCGACTAGGCTGAGAAGGAGTTTTTTCATTTCACGGGCATGGCTTGCACGTCTTCACCGGCCGCGGGCTGGGCTGTCGCGGGCGCGGTGGACGCGTCCTCGGTGGCTGCCGGCTGGTCGGATCCGGCCGTGATGCTGGCCTGACTGACGATTTGGAACAATTTTACGACTTTGTTGACGCCTTCGACACCCGAGGCCACCGTGGCGGCACGCTGCCCCTCGGCGTCGGTGACTTTGCCCATCAGATAGACCACGCCGCGTTCGGTCGTGATCTTGATGGTGCGCGACGGGATCTGCTCGGTGCGCACGAGCTGGGTCTTGACCTTGGAGGTCAGCCAGGTGTCGTTGGTGCGCACGGACAGCGGGGTGATGTCGCCCACGCGGATGTAGTTGTCGACGCGGGTAACCTTGGGGATGGCCTTGGCCAGCGATTCAGCATGCGCGCGGTCTGCCTCGGCCGGGACGTCGCCGACCAGCAGGAGGCGGCCGGCGTAGGCTGTGCCCAGCACCCGGGCCTTGTCGCCAAAGGCGTTGTTCATTTCGCTGGCGACACGCAGCTCGATCGTCTGGTCGTCGACTTGTTCTCCGGCCGTGCGGCGGTCGGTGGCGACGACCGCGGTGGTCGCGGCGGTGCCGCCGACCACTAGCACCCCGCATCCCGTGAGGATGCTCAGGGCGGCGATCGACAGGACCCAACGGGCGATTTGGCGGAAAGAAGGGAGGGGGACGAGGTTCATCAAAGGGTGTCTCCTAGGAGCAGGGCGTCGATGCCGTCGCACAAGGCATGCAGGAGCATGATATGGACCTCTTGGATGCGCATGGTCCGATCATGGGGTACGCAGAGATGGATATCAGTTTCGTAGAGCAGCTGGTTCACTTGGCCGCCGCCCTTGCCCGTCAGGGCGATGATCTGCATCTCGCGTTCGTGCGCCGCCTCGATGGCGCGCACGACATTGGGCGAATTGCCGCTGGTGGTGATGGCCACCAGGACGTCGCCGGGCTGGCCCAGGGCGTTGACCTGGCGCTCGAAGATGCTGTTGAAGCCATAATCGTTGCCCACCGCCGTCATGATCGAGGTGTCGGTGTTGAGTGCGATGCCCGCCAGCGGCAGGCGGTCGCGCTCGAAGCGGCCGACCAGTTCGGCAATGAAGTGCTGGGCATCCGCGGCGGAGCCGCCATTGCCGCAGGCCAGGACCCGGGCGTTGTTGGTGAGTGCCCCGAACAGCAAGTCCACACCGACCGCCAAGGCGGGTGCGAGGTCGCGGGCACTGGCCCTGAATGTATCGATCGCGTCGTCGAAATGCGACGACATCCGGGAGGTCATGTCCATGGCTGCGATTATCGCATGAGTCCATGGGACGGACAGGAGGGAAGGTAACAGTTTCCGAATCCCGGGTATTGACCCTGGTGGCCGGCGGACGATATGTTCATTCCATGAACGCATTCGGTATCCAGGCGATGGCACCCGCCTCGACGCTCACCACGTCGAAGCGGCAGGCCGGGACACGGCCGCCGAGATGACGTCCGACGAGCAGGGGCAGGAAGTGACGCGCCGCCCTCAGCAGGCGCGTCTGTTTGCCGCGGTTTACACTGGCGGCGGCACCGCCGAAGGCCGCGTCGCGGCGCGCGCGCACTTCGACAAAGACCAGGACGGATCCGTCCAGGGCCGCCAAGTCGATTTCACCCGCCTTGCAGCTCAGGTTGCGGGCCAGCAGGCGCAGGCCCTGAGCCTCCAGATACCGGGCGGCGAGCATTTCGGCGGCCCGCCCCTGGCGCTGAGTGGGCGAGCCGAGCCAGGGGGCGGGGGAACCAGGCCGGGGGCGGGTCTTGCCGCGTGTGCGCCGGCGGGCGATGGCGCGATCCTGGGCTCGCCGGGCGCGTTCGAAAGGGTCGTCGGGCGCGGCCTCGCGCCCTGGGGAGTCGTCGTGCATGGCGCGTCCGCGCGGATGAGTGGAGATCGAGTATGACGGATGTCGTGGGATTCGAGGAACTGCGGGAGACATGGAAACGTCTCGCCGAGCGGATGGCCGAGCAGTCCTGGCCCGAGGGTTGCCTGTACGTGGTGGCCACGCCGATCGGCAATCTGGGGGACCTCGGGCTGCGCGCCTGGCAGGCCTTGCTGCGCTGCGACGCGATCGCCGCCGAGGACACGCGCACGAGTCGCGCGCTACTCGATGCCTGGGGGGTGCGCACCCCGTTGATGGCCGCGCACCGCCACAATGAAAACCAGGCAGCGCAGGCCATTGTCGAGCGCCTGGCGGGCGGCGCGCGCATCGCCCTGATATCGGATGCCGGGGCGCCGGCGATCAGCGACCCGGGCGCGCGCATCGTGCGCCGCGTCCTCGAGGCGGGATATCGGGTGACGCCCATTCCCGGTCCCAGTGCCGTGATCGCGGCTTTGATGGCCAGCGGCGCGACCAGCGACGAGTCGCCGGGCTATGCGTTTGCCGGATTCCCGCCGCCCAAGGCGATGGCCCGCCGCAAGTGGCTGCGGGCCTGGGCACGGCTGGACGTGCCTGTGGTGATGTTCGAGTCGCCGCATCGGCTGGGGGCGAGCGTCGAGGACCTGGCGACGATCTGCGGTGCGGACCGGCGCCTGACCTTTGCGCGAGAACTGAGCAAACGGTTCGAACAGATCCAAACGGTGTCGCTGGGTGACGCGCGCGCGTGGCTGGAGGACGACCCGCATCGCAGCCAGGGCGAGTTCGTCCTGATCCTGCATCCCGCCCAGGCGTTGGCCGAGGACGGGGATGGGGACCTCGCCCCCGAGCACATCCGCCTGATGGAGGCCCTGCTCGAGGGCCTGTCGGTGCGCGACGCGGCCCGGATCGGTGCCCGGGCCACCGGCGTGGCGCGTGAGACGCTATACGCCTGGGCGCTGCGTCGCTGAGGCCGCGCCGGGGCTCAGTCCACCGCGATCGAGGCTTGCAGGCCGGTCGCCTGCGAGAGTTCGTAGGCGGCGTTGACCGCCTCGGTGCGCGTGTCGTAGGGGCCAGTGCGGACCTTGTACAAGGGCGAGTCGTACACCACCGATGCGGTGCCCAGCAGCCCGCCGGATTCCCGGTTGACCCGCTGCGCCAGGGCGTGCGCGTTGCCTTGGGACGAGAAGGCGCCGAATTGCAGGTAGATGCCTCCGGCGTGCGCCGTGTAGAGCGCGGTCTGGCGCGGTGCCGGCGCGGCGGCGGGGGCCAGCTGGGACGCGGCGGATACTGGCGGGGGGGCGGCCGGCGGCGGGGGTGGTGAAGCCTGCGCGACGGCCGTCCGGGCATAGCGCCCGCTGAGGATGTCGTTGTTGGTGATGGCCTCGACGATGACTTGGCCGCTGCCCGGGCCGATCAGTCCGAGCTTGGCCGCCGCGACGTATGAGAGATCAATGACACGGGAGCTGTGGAACGGCCCGCGGTCGTTGATGCGCACGATGACTGAGCGGCCCGTGCCGGCCCGGGTGACGCGTGCGTAGCTGGGCAGCGGCAAGGTCGGGTGGGCGGCGGTCATTGCGTACATATCGTAGGTTTCGCCGTTGGCCGTTTTCTGGCCGTGGAATTTACGACCGTACCAGGAGGCGATGCCGGTTTGGCGGTAGGCCTGGTTTTCGCCGATGGGGACATAGCGCTGGCCAAAGACCACGTAGGGCCTGAAATTAGCCGGAGCATGGGTCTCGACCCGAGGCACGGCGTCCGGGATCGACAAGATGTTGGCGGGAATGTCGCGGCCCGGTCCATCGTCCTTGTAGTAGCCGCCGCCCGATCGCGATGCGCATCCGGCGACCACCAGCAGGGCGGCGCACAGCGGCAGGGCGAGGAGTGTGCGGGCGCGGATCATGTGCCGGGCGGGTGCAGCATGTGGTTGCGGTGGCGGATGAGCAGGGGCGAGTGGTCAGCGAACCGGCGCGCGAGCTGCTCGGTGACGTAGACGGAGCGGTGCTGGCCGCCGGTGCAGCCGATGGCGACGGTCAGGTAGTTGCGGGTGTCCTGCATGTACAGGGGTAGCCATTTGCGGATGAAGGCCGAGATGTCGTCGATCATGGCCTCGACACTGCCGAACTGGGCCAGCCAGGCCGCCACCGGCTCGTCGCGACCGGTCAGCGGGCGCAGGCGTTGGTCATAGTAGGGATTGGGCAGGCAGCGCACATCGAACACCAGGTCGGCGTCGTGGGGCGCCCCCCGCTTGTAGGCGAAAGACTCGAATGTGAGGATGACCGAGGCGCGATCGGCCTGGACGAGGTCGCGTACCCAGCCGCGCAACTGTCCGGGCGTCAGGTCCGAGGTGTCGATCACGTGTTCCTGGTCGCGCAGCGAGGCCAGCATGTCGCGCTCGGTGGCGATGCATTCTTCAAGGGACGGGTCGCGGCCCTCGCGGCGCAGCCGATCGGTCAGGGGATGGCGCCGCCTGGACTCGGAATAGCGCTGCATCAGCGTCTGGTCGTCGGCGTCGAGGAAGACCACGTGCAAGGCGATGCCCATGGCGCGCAAGCTGGTCAGCACGCCGGGCAGCTCGTCGAGATCGCCCGGGGTGCGTACGTCGATCGCCACGGCGATGCGCTCGAGGCCGCTATCGCGCGTATTGGCGATGAAGTCGTGCAGGAAGCGCACGGGCAGGTTGTCAACGCAGGTATAGCCGGTATCCTCGAGCATGCGTAGGGCCACGGACTTGCCCGAGCCCGAGATGCCGGTGATGAGGACGATGTTCAGCATGCGGCGGTCCTGATGGTTGCCGGTCTTCGCGGCGAGGTGGGGGTCATGGTTTGGCCTCGTGGCTGTTTTCCATGATGGCGAGGGCCTGGCGCTCGATGAAGTCGCCCATGGTGTCGATGCCGCGCAGGCTCAGGATGGTGTTGCGCACGGCCGCTTCGACCAGCACGGCGAGGTTGCGGCCTGCGGCCACTTGCAGCATGACGCGGCGGATGGGAATACCCAGAATGTCCTCGTACTCGTCCTGAGTAGGCAGCCGCTCAAAGGAGTCCGGGGTCATGCGCACCAGGTGGACGATGAGCTTGATTTTCATCTTGCGGCGCACCGAGGTTTCGCCAAAGATCGTGCGGATGTCCAGCAGGCCCAGGCCCCGGACCTCGAGGAGGTTCTGCAGCAGGGCCGGGCACTGGCCCTCGACGAAGTTGGGGGCGGTGCGCGAGAGTTCGACCGCGTCGTCGGCCACCAACCCGTGTCCACGCGAGATCAGCTCGAGGGCGAGCTCGCTTTTGCCCAGGCCCGACTCCCCTGTGATCAGCACGCCCAGCCCGAGGACATCCATGAACACGCCGTGCATCGTGGTCCTGGGCGCCATGCGTTTGCCCAGGTAGATGCGCAGCAGGTCGATCAGGTGGGAGGCGTCGATCGGTGTGCCGAGCAGAGGCACCTCATGCTCGATGCAGAACTCGCGCAGATCGCCGGGGGCGTCGACGCCGGCCGCCAGAACGATGGCGGGCACCCCACCGGCCACCAGATCCTCGAGATGGTGGATGCGCCGCAAGGGCTCGAAGCGCAGATAATAGGCCAGCTCCTCGGCGCCGAACACCTGGACGCGGCCGGGGTGGATCAGGTTCAGGTGGCCGACCAGATCGGCGGCCGAGCGGGCGGTGTCGGGGATGACGCGTCGAGCCGCGGCATCCTGGCCCGCGATCCAGGTGAAAGAGATCTTTTCGGCGTTGTCACGAATCAGATCTTGAATGGTCAGCATGTTCGAGGGTGCGCGCAGGTTGCTCCGCCAGCAGGATCTGGTGGATTTCGGCCATGTCCTGCGAGTGGGTCAAGGTGTGGCGGATCGAGGCGTCGGACATGAGCCGCGCGATCTCGGCCAGCAAATCCAGGTGCGTCTGGGTGGCGGTTTCCGGGATCAGCAGAAAGAAGAGCAGGCGTGCGGTACGCCCGTCGTTGGCATCGAAGCGTACGGGTTCGGCCAGGCGAATGAAGGCGGCGTGGGGCTCGCGCAGATCCTTGAGGCGGCCGTGCGGAATGGCGACGCCGTGTCCGAGCGCGGTCGAGCCCAGGCGCTCACGGGCGATCAGGCTGTGGAAGACCGCCATGCGGGAAACCCCGTGGTTGTTTTCGAACAGCAGGCCGGCCTGCTCGAACGCGCGCTTTTTACTCGTGGCGGCGAGGTCGAGGATGATGTCGGACGGCGACAGAATGCGTGGCGTCAGGTTCATGGCGTCATTATAGGAGGCATCGGCGCCCTGTGGGCGCGTGGGAGGCCAAGCATGATTATGGCCTCGATTTCCCTATCGAGGCCATAATTTAAAACGCCGGCGGGCCGTAGGTAGGCCGCTTATTCGGTGGCGAGCACCTGGCGTTTCGGAGGTTCATGCGCATAGTTTTGCGTCTTGGACTTGTGTTTGAGGACCTGGCGATCGATTTTGTCGGCCAGCAGGTCGATGGCCGCGTAGAGGTTTTCGTCGCTGGCGGCGCAGTGGATGTCCTTGCCGCGCATGTGCACGGTGACCTCCGCGGTATGCTTCAGCCGCTCGATCGAGAGCATGACCTGGGTGTCGATGACGCTGTCGAAATGCCTCGTGATCCTGGAGATTTTGTTCAGGACGTATTCACGGATGGCGGGGGTGACTTCCAGATGACGACCGCTGATGCTCAAGCTCATATTCAGACTCCTAGCAAGGGAAACGGGTGTGCGCGTGGCACGGATTGGATCGTTGGCGGGCCTCCTGTCGAGCGGTTGGTTGAACGTGTGTTGATGGAACCAGTGTACCGTTTGCCCTGGTTAAATCAAGGGGGTTGGATCAAGGTTCCGGGCGGGGATGGGTCGGGGTTTGGCGGGCGGTGCCGTGGGAGCGCAAGGGCGGGGCGGGCGCCCGCCGGCGGGCCTACATGCGGAAGTTCTTGCCCAGGTAGACCTGGCGCACGGCCTCGTTGTCGATGATCTCGTTGGGGTGGCCGTTGGTGAGGACCTTGCCCTCGCTGATGATGTAGGCGCGGTCACAGATGCCCAGGGTTTCGCGCACGTTGTGGTCGGTGATCAGCACGCCGATGTTGCGGCCCTTGAGGAACTGCACGATGCGCTGGATCTCGATCACGGCAATGGGATCGACGCCCGCGAAGGGTTCGTCGAGCAGGATGAAGCGTGGTTGCGTGGCCAGTGCCCGGGCGATTTCCACCCGGCGGCGCTCGCCCCCCGACAGCGAGATCGCCATGTTGTAGCGGATGTGCTCGATCTGCAACTCGTCGATCAGTGATTCCAGGCGGTCGCGGAGCACTGGGGCCGCCAGTGGCCGGCCTTCGGGGGTACGCACCAGTTCGAGCACGGCGCGGATGTTTTCCTCGACCGTGAGGCGCCGGAACACCGAGGCGTCCTGCGGCAGGTAGGACAGGCCCAGGCGGGCGCGCCGGTGCATGGGGATGGCGGTGATGTCGTAGTCGTCGATGAGGATGCGCCCGGTGTCGGTGGGGACCAGGCCGACGATCATGTAGAAGCTGGTGGTTTTGCCCGCGCCATTGGGGCCCAGCAGGCCGACCACCTCGCCGCTCTGGACCGACAGGGTCACGTCCTGGACGACGGCGCGCCGG
Source organism: Castellaniella sp. GW247-6E4 (assembly GCF_040276065.1). Classification (NCBI taxonomy): domain Bacteria; kingdom Pseudomonadati; phylum Pseudomonadota; class Betaproteobacteria; order Burkholderiales; family Alcaligenaceae; genus Castellaniella; species Castellaniella sp. GW247-6E4. The sequence goes on from NZ_JBELOI010000005.1 coordinate 111,910, forward strand.
CCGTAGGTCTTGCCCAGGCCGATGGCCCGCAGGCCCGTCGCGGGCTCGGCCGCCGGTGGCGGGCTGTGCGCCTCTTGCCAGGGGGCGGCGCCGCCGCGCGGCAGCGTCATTGCTTGGCGGCCTTGCGGCAGTCGGCCGCGGCCTGGTCCGCGCGCGCGCGCGGCTGCGAGAGCGAGCGGACCCTGCCGCCCTCGCCCGCGGAGTTCGCGCCACCGAAAGCTTCGTAGGTGCCTGTCTTTTGGTGGTAGATGACGCGCGCGCCACGCAGGTTGTCGAAGGGTTTGCCGCAGACGTAACGGGTAATGATGGCCTGGCCGATGAGGGTGACCTCTTCGGTCTTGCCGTCATATTCGGCGCGGATGCCGCTGGCCTTGATGGTCTCGAACTTTTCGGGATTTTCCTGGCGGATGTGCACCAGGCCGGACTTTTCGGCGGTCGCAGTGCCGTACTGGTAGCCGTCGGCGTCCTCCTGGGTCACCAGCTTGTCCGAGTGCAGCGTCATGGCGCCCCGGGTCAGGATGACGTTGCCGGTAAAGGTGCTCTCTTTTTTGACATCGTCATAGTGCAGCGTATCCGAGAGGATCAGCGTGTCGGGCTCGGCATTGGCGGCCGGGCCGGATGCCGCGGGGCCCGTGGCCGCTTGCGCGGCCGGGCTGGATGTCTGCGCCCAGGTGGTGGCCGCCGGGTGCAGGCAGGCCAGTGCGGCCAGGATCGCGATGTATTTTTTATTCATGGCTGGGGTGCCTTTTGTGGCGAGGTCTTTTTGGCGCCTTGCTCCTCGCCGGAAATCTTGACGTCGCTTGAGGAATAGACCATCAATTGACGGCTGCGATTATCGTAGCGCATGCCGGTGCCGCGCATGGTGGATTGGCCGTTGACCACCAGCGCGGGCTGGTCGGTGTAGACCAGGTCTTGGTCGGGCTTGAGGACCAGGCGCTCGCTGCGGACATCCAGGGGCTTGTGCTCGGCATCGGGCAGGCGCTCGAGGTGGGCGTTGCCAACCATCACGATGCGTGAGCCGTTCTGGTCCATCGTCGCGTGGTCCGAGGTGCCAATCGTGATCGGCGATCCGGGGTGGTGGCTGACCGCATGGGGCTGTGCGACTTCGTAGGCGTCGGTGTCCGGGAAGTGCTCCATGCTCGCACCCTCGAGACGATTGATGGCGAGGCCCTGGGGGTCGGTCCGCACCATCACGAAGCGGTCCGACCAGGAGTCCCGCTCGTGGGTGATGCGGCGCGGCGGGTCGATCTGGATCGAGCGCAGGGCGTAGTCCGAGGCCCACCAGGTCCCGATCACCAGCATCGCCAGCAACAGCACGGCAACCAGGCTGGGAAAACGCTCTCTCATTGGATGGCACCGCCCAAGGGCGACAGGCCGGCCGCAAAGCAGGCGTGCATGCGCCGCTGCGCGGCCAGGATCAGGTCGCAACATTCGCGCACGGCGCCCGAGCCGCCGTGCTGGCTCGACACCCAGTGCGCCGCCTGGCTGACGTACAGGGGGGCGTTGGGCACGCTGGCGGCGAACCCGACGCGTTGCAGCACCGGCAGATCGATGATGTCGTCGCCCATGTAGCCGAGCTTGCGGAGTTCCAGGCCGGCCTCGCGCGCCAGGGTTTCGATGGCCTGCGCCTTGTCGCGCACGCCCTGGAGGACGGGAGAGATGCCGAGCTCCGCGGCGCGCCGCGCGGTGATGGCGCTCTGGCGTCCACTGAGCCAGGCAACGCCCACGCCCTGCTCGTGCAGCAGCCGCATGCCGTGGCCGTCCAGGGCGTTGAAGGCCTTGAGTGCCTCGCCGTGCTCGCCATACCAGAGGCTGCCGTCGGTCAGGATGCCGTCCACGTCGAAGACCATCATGCGTATGGCGCGCGCCCTGTCCTGGATGGCGGGACTCACGCGGGCCAGTATCTGGGCCTCCGAGGGGTGCGAGAAAGCGGGCTGCTCGTTCATCAGATCACCTTTGCGGCGAGGAGGTCGTGCATGTGCAAAGCCCCCAATAATAGCCCGTCCGCGTCCTCGACCAGCATCTGGTTGAGTTTGTGGGCGTCCATGAGGGTTGCGGCCTCGATGGCCGGCGCCTCGGGGCCGATGGCCTTGGGGTGGCGGCTCATGCCCGCCGCCACCGTCATCGCGCGGATGTCGCCGTGCTGGGCGATCATCCGGCGCAGGTCGCCGTCAGTGAAAATGCCCACCGGACGGCGTGTGGGTCCGAGCACGATGGTCATGCCCATGCCCTTGGAGGACATCTCCGTCAGGGCATCGGGAATCAGTACGTCCTCGCCCACCAGGGGCAGCGCCGCGCCAGTGCGCATGACATCGGCAACCGAGGTGAGCAGGCGCCGGCCCAGCGCACCGCCCGGGTGCGAGCGCGCGAAATCGTCGCGGCTGAAGCCGCGCGCCTCGAGACAGGCGACCGCCAGGGCGTCGCCCATCACCAGTGCCGCGGTGGTGCTGGCGGTGGGGGCGAGGTTCAACGGGCAGGCCTCCTGGGCGACGGCCGCCTCGAGGACGAGGTCGGCGCTGCGCGCGAGTTCGGAGTCCGGCCGGCCGGTCAGGGCGATGATGCGCGTGCCCATGCGCTTGGCCACCGAGATGATGGTGATGAGTTCCTGCGCGGACCCCGAGTATGAGATTGCCAGCAGGATGTCCTGGCCGGTGAGCATGCCCAGGTCGCCGTGGATGGCCTCGGCGGCGTGCATGAAGAAGGCCGGCGTGCCGGTCGAGGCCAGTGTGGCCGCGGTTTTGCGGGCGACGTGGCCGGATTTGCCGATGCCGGTCACCACGACGCGTCCCTGGCAGGCCAGGATCAGGCCCGCGGCGTCCACGAAAGTGCCGTCGATCCGGCCGCGCAGCGCCTGGAGGGCGGCGATCTGGATATCGAAACAGCGCTCGGCGCTCGCGCGGATGGCCTCGGCGGTGGGCTGGGGGTTTCTGAGCATCCGGGGATTTTACGCTGAGCCGCGCAGGCTTGTTAAACTGTGGCCGCCTTTACCTGCCTTCTGGGAAGTTCCATGAAAACCGATCCGGCCCAATTCATCCGCGACACGATCCGCACGGTGCCGGATTGGCCCAAGCCCGGCGTGCAGTTCCGCGACATCACCCCCGTGCTGCAGGACCCGCGCGCCTTTCGGGTGCTGATCGACTTGTTCGTCTATCGCTACATGCGCCAGCGCCTGGATCTGGTCGCGGGCATCGACGCACGCGGCTTCATCGTGGGTTCGGTGCTGGCGTATGAGCTCAACCTGGGCTTCGTGCCGGTGCGCAAGCAGGGCAAGCTGCCGTTTCGCACGGTGGCCGAGCAATATGCGCTGGAATATGGCAATGCGGTGGTCGAGATGCACACGGACTCGGTGCGCCCCGGCCAGCGCGTCCTGCTGATTGACGATCTGATCGCGACAGGAGGCACGATGATGGCGGCCTCCAGGCTGCTGCAACGCCTGGGGGCGAATGTCGCCGAGGCGGCGGCCATCATCGATTTGCCCGACCTGGGCGGCTCCAAGGCGGTCCGGGATTCGGGCCTGCCCGTCTACACGGTCTGCGAGTTCGGCGCCGAGTGAGCCCCCAGGCGGCCCGACCTGTGCGCAGGTGCGCCTACACCAGCACCCGCTCGATGCCCCCCGTATTGGCGGCCTTGACGTAGTCCGGCATCCAGTTCTCGCCCAGCAGGTGGCGCGCCATCTCGACCACGATGTAGTCCGCCTTCAGGCCCGTGTCCTGCTCATAGCGGGCCAGGCCCTGCAGGCAGGACGGGCATGAGGTCACCATCTTGACCTCGCCCTCGAAGCCGTCCTCGCGGATCGCCGCGGTGTTCTTGGCGAGTTCCTCTTGTTTGCGGAACCGTACCTGCGTCGAGATGTCGGGGCGCGAGACCGCGAGGGTGCCCGATTCGCCGCAGCAGCGGTCGGTTTTGATCGCCTTGTCCTCGCCCAGCAGGGACTTGACGGTTTTCATGGGGTCCTGCTGCTTGAGCGGCGTGTGACAGGGGTCGTGGTAGAGGTAGCGCACGCCCTGGACCCCGGCGATGTCCACGCCTTTCTCCAGCAGGTACTCGTGGATGTCGATCAGGCGGCAGCCTGGGAAGATCCTGTCGAATTCATAGTTCTCGAGCTGGTCATAGCAGGTGCCGCAGCTCACCACCACGGTCTTGATGTCGAGGTAGTTCAGCGTCGTCGCCATGCGGTGAAACAGCACGCGGTTGTCCGTGACCATCTTGTCGGCCTTGTCCGCCATGCCATTGCCGCGTTGCGGGTAGCCACAGCACAGGTAGCCGGGCGGCAGGACGGTCTGCACGCCGACGTGCCATAGCATGGCCTGGGTCGCCAGGCCGACCTGCGAGAACAGACGCTCGGATCCGCAGCCCGGAAAATAGAACACGGCCTCGCTGTCGGGCGAGGTGGTGGCCGGATTGCGGATGATGGGCACGATCTCGGGGTCTTCGATGTCCAGGAGCTTGCGCGCGGTCTGCTTGGGCAGCCCACCGGGCATTTTCTTGTTGATGAAGTGGATGACCTGTTCGCGGATCGGCGCCTTGCCCACGGTGGCCGGCGGGTGGGCGACCTGCTTTTTCGCAACCGGAGCCAGGAGGTCGTGCGCCAGGCGCTGGGCCTTGTAGCCCATGCCGATCATGGCGGCGCGCGTGGCCTTGATGACGCGCGGATCCTTGGCGTTCAGAAAGAACATCGAGGCCGCGGTCCCCGGATTGAAGGATTTTTTGCCCATGCGGCGCAGCAGCGCGCGCATCTCCATCGAGACATCGCCGAAGTCGATGTCCACGGGACAGGGGTTGTAGCACTTGTGGCACAAGGTGCAGTGGTCGCCCACGTCCTCGAACTCCTCCCAGTGCCGGATGCTGACGCCGCGCCGGGTTTGTTCCTCGTAGAGGAAGGCCTCGATCAGCAGCGAGGTGGCGAGAATCTTGTTGCGCGGCGAATAGAGCAGGTTGGCGCGCGGCACGTGCGTGGCGCAGACGGGCTTGCACTTGCCGCAGCGCAGGCAATCCTTGATCGCATTCGAGATGGCGCCGATCTCGCTGCGCTGCATGATCAGCGACTCGTGCCCCAGCAGGTTGAAGCTGGGCGTCCAGGCCTGCCTGAGGTCGGCGCCGGGCATCAGCTTGCCCCCGTTGAAGCGGCCGTCGGGGTCGACGCGGCGCTTGTAGTCCTGGAAAGGGGCGAGTTCCTCGGCGCTGAGGAATTCGTACTTGGTCAGGCCGATGCCGTGCTCGCCCGAGATCACGCCGTCCAGGTTGCGGGCGATCCCCATGATGCGGGCGACCGCCTCGTTGGCCTCGCGCAGCATCTCGTAGTCGTCCGAGTTGACCGGGATGTTAGTGTGCACATTGCCATCGCCGGCGTGCATATGCAGCGCGACGAAGACACGGCTCTTGAGGATGCGGTCATGTGTGGCTTGCAGGCCGGCCAGGACGGCGGCGCAGTCGGCGCCGGCGAAATGGCGCTCCATGGCGCTGCGGATATCGGTCTTCCAGGAAATCCGCAGGGTGTGGTCCTGCACCACCTCGAAGACGCGCGCCTCGGGCCGGCGCGCGAGGCGCTCGCGCAGTGTCGGCAGGTGTTCCTCGAGGCCCAGTCCAGCCAGGGTGTCCATGCTGTCGGCCAGGGGCGCGTCCAGCCCGTCCAGCAGCCAGGACCAGCGGCGGCGCACGGCGGCCAGGGTATCCAGGGCGTCGCGCCGGCGCGTGGCCAGGATCTCTTCGCGCGTATGCTCGGCCTCGTCGTGATCCTCGGTCTTGCCGATCGGCAAATCGCCGTGCAGATACGCCTCGAGCGCGTCGATCAGGCGCAGCTTGTTGCGCGTGGACAGTTCGATGTTGATGCGCTCGATGGCGTCCGTGTACTCGCCCATGCGATCCAGGGGGATCACCACGTCCTCGTTGATCTTGAAGGCATTGGTGTGGCGCGCGATGGCGGCGGTACGGGCCCGGTCCAGCCAGAATTTTTTGCGGGCCTCGGAGCTGACGGCGATGAAGCCCTCGCCGTGGCGCGAGTTGGCGATGCGCACCACTTCGCTGGCGGCCAGGGCCACCGCGGCCTCGTCGTCGCCCACAATGTCGCCGATCAGGACCATTTTCGGCAGGATGCCGCGCTTGCTCTTGGTGGCGTAGCCCACGGCGCGCAGGTAGCGCTCGTCCAGGTGCTCGAGGCCTGCCAGGATGGCGCCGCGCGTCCGGCCGTCGGTGTCGAGGTAGTGCTTGACCTCGACGATCGAGGGCACCGCATCGCGTGCCTGCCCGAAGAATTCCATGCAGACGGTGCGCGTGTGCGCCGGCATGCGGTGCAGGATCCAGCGGGCCGCGGTGATCAGGCCGTCGCAGCCCTCTTTTTGCACGCCCGGCAGGCCTGCGAGGAACTTGTCGGTCACGTCCTTGCCCAGTCCCGCCTTGCGGAAGCGCCGTCCCTCGATGGTCAAGGTCTCGGTTTTCAGCGGCGCGCGGCCCGGCGCCTTGGCACCGTCGAACCACTTGAGCTCGAAGCGCGCCTCGGCCACTTCGTGGATCTTGCCCAGGTTGTGCTCGAGGCGCGTGACCTCCAGCCAGTTGCCTTCCGGATCCACCATGCGCCACCAGGCGAGGTTGTCCAGCGCGGTGCCCCATAGCACGGCCTTCTTGCCGCCGGCGTTCATGGCCACGTTGCCGCCCACACAGGAGGCGTCGGCGGAGGTCGGATCAACGGCGAAGACCCGACCGGCCGCCTCGGCGGCCTCGGCCACGCGGCGCGTGACCACGCCGGCGCCGGTCAGGAGGGTGTGGACGGGCTCGTCCACGCCGGGCAGGGCCACGGCCTCGACCGGCCCCATGGCGTCGAGCTTTTCAGTGTTGATGACCGCAGAGCGCCAGGTCAGCGGGATGGCACCGCCGGTGTAGCCGGTGCCGCCCCCGCGGGGGATGATGGTCAGGCCCAGGGCGATGCAGGCGCGCACCAATGCTGCGATTTCGTCCTCGGTGTCGGGCATCAGCACGACGAAGGGATACTCGACGCGCCAGTCGGTGGCGTCGGTGACGTGCGATACGCGTGACAAGCCGTCAAAGCGGATATTGTCCCTGGCCGTGATGCGTGAGAGCTTGCGCAGCGCCGTCTGGCGCAGAGCGGTTGTCTGGACGAACTGCTCCTCGAAGCGGCCGACGGCGGCGCGGGCCGCGTCGAGCAGATGCAGCACCTTGGTGTCGCGCGCGCCGTGGTCATCGTCGCGTCGCTTGTCGATCTCGGCGAGGCGGTGGTTCAGGGCATCGACCAACAGATGGCGGCGCTTGGGGTCGTCCAGCAGGTCGTCTTGCAGATAGGGATTGCGCTGCACCACCCAGATGTCGCCCAGGACTTCGAACAGCATGCGGGCCGAGCGCCCGGTGCGCCGTTCGCCGCGCAGCTCGGACAACAGGGTCCAGGCCTCCTCGCCCAGCAGCCGCAGGACGATCTCGCGGTCGGAGTAGGAGGTGTAGTTATAGGGGATTTCGCGCAGGCGGGGGGCCTGGGCTTGAGCAAGCAGCTCGCGGTCTAGGGGGGCGTTCATGGATGGCTGTGACGTCGATGCCCCGGAGCGGGGTGCGGGTAATTGTCTAGTTTAAGGCTAAAGCCAGGCGCTGATCCACGGCCAGGCGTGCATCAGCGCGGCTGTCATGGCGATGTAGCGCAGGCACTTGCCGATCGCCATGTAGATCACGCAGGGCCAGAAGGGAAGTCGCAGCCATCCGGCGACCGCGCAGAGGGGGTCGCCCACCACCGGCAGCCAGGACAGCAGTAGCGCGGGCGGGCCAAGGCGCTTGAACCAGCGCGTGCCCAGTGCATGCCAGCGACCCCCGGCCTTGTCCCGGACCTTGCCGGGGTGCTTGAGGCGCCACTTTTCGTAGGCCGCCTCTGCCGCGGCGCCCATGGCATAGCTGATCGCGCCACCTGCGGTATTGCCGGCGGTCGCTACCAGCACGGCCGGCCAAAACATGTGCGGCGCGATCTGTACATAGCCGAAGACCGCCGGTTCGGAGCCCATGGGCAGCAGCGTGGCCGACACCAGGCTGACGATGAAAATCGCCGGCAGCCCGAACTTGGGCAGCGCGAGCGCCGCCAGCAAGGCGTGGATCGAGGATTGCAGCCAAGCTTCCATGGAGGAGGAGTGTATCGCTGGTCGGGCGCCGTGCGCCGTGTCGGAATGCAGAAAAGCCGGCGGGCCGGAGATTCGTCCCGGCCCGCCGGCCTGCAATGGCGACGTTTACTTTGCGGCCTTGGTGATGGCGCTGCCGACGTTGCTGATGTCTTCGCCGGCTCCGGCGACGGTGTTGGCGCAGCCCGCCATCAGCAGACAGCCCAGCAGGGCCAGCGACGCCAGAAGTTTTGTGCCCATGATCAGATCCCGTGTCTTGGTGATTGTGTTGCAATATTCTACGGTAACTTGGGGGACTCAGGCCGTCGTGCGCGGCGCGGAAGATCGTGGCGGCGAGCCTGGGCTGCTGTCTGCATCTATTGCGCCCGCGCCGCCATGATGTCGAAGTCCTGCACGCCTATCCCTCAGAACGAGTACAGTTTTTCCGGGTTGCCGACCAGGATGGACTGGATCAGTTGTTCGTCATGCTCGGCCCAGCGGTAGAGCTCGTCCACCAGTGATCCATCGTCGGGAATCTGGGTGGGAATCTGCACGTGCGGCCAGTCGGTCCCGAATACCAGGCGGTCCGGGCGCGCGTGCATCAAGGCCTGTGCCAAGGCCTGCGCGTCGGTATAGGGGGCCGTTTTCTGCGACGAAATCCGGTTGGGGCCGGTGACCTTCACCCAGGTTCTGCCATCGCGCAGCAGCGACAGCAGTGAGGTGAATGCGGGATGCCGGGAGCCTTGATCCGAACGGAAGTGCCCCATGTGATCGATCACGCTGTCGACCGGCAGCGCTGAAATCCGGGTAGCCAGGTCCTTGAACTGTGTGATGTCGATCAGAAACTGCAGGTGCCAGCCAAGCGGCGCAATCCGGTTCGCCAAGCCTTGAATCGTTGCAAAATCAATGCCGCCCCGAAAGAGCATATTCAGCCGTATGCCGCGTATGCCGAGTTGATGCATGGCTTCCAGCTCGGATTCGGCAATATCGGCATCCGTGACCGCGATCCCGCGCCATTCGATGCCCCAGGGCTTGGTCTTGGCCAGTTCGAGCGTATCGCAGAGCAGTCGATTGTCGGTACCGTAGACGCTGGGCTGCACGAGCACGGCCCGCTGGAATCCCAGCGTGCGCAGCAGCCGGACGTAATCCTGCCGGGATGCGTCAGGCGGCGTGTAGCTCCGGTCACTGTGATACGGGTACTGCGCCGCTGGCCCGAAGAGATGGGCGTGCGTATCGCAGCTTTTGGCAGGCAGCACCGCCTCCGGAAGATCGGAAAGCGGTTTGGGTCCCGGAATGTCGGGAGCGGGAATGTTCATGGTGATTAGCCCAGGAGACTCGGAAGCCACAGTGTGACCCAGGGGACGAAGGTCACGATCAGGATCAGGATGACGAACACGATCATGAATGGACCCAGGCGGCGTGCAATCTGCTCGATGGTCAGGTGACTGATCGCCGATGCGACGAACAGCGAGTACCCGACCGGCGGCGTGACCATGCCCACCGCGAAGTTGATGACGATCATGGCCCCCAGTTGAATGGGATCCATGCCCACCTGGACACCAATCGCAGTGAGCACCGTGCTGAGGATCACCATGGCGGATACATTGTCCATGACGGCGCCCAGGATCAGCAACAGCACGTTGACCATCAGCAAGAGCATGATCCGGTTGTCCGTCAGCGACAGCATGAAATCGGCGATTTGTTGCGGGATCTGTTCACTGGCCATGAGGTAAGCGAAGCCGTAGGCCATGCAGATGATGAACATGATCATCCCGGTCAGCTTCATGCTGCGCAATACGACGTCGAACAGGTCTCTGAGTTTCAGTTCCCTGTAGATCAGCAGGCCGGCGATCAGACCGTACAGGACCCCGACCATGGATGCCTCTGTCGGGGTGAAAATGCCGCTATAGATGCCGCCCAGGATGATGACGGGAGCCATCAGCGCCCAGATCCCTTCGCGCGCGGCCATGCCGAGTTCCCTGGCGGTGGCCTTTCGCTCGCAAGGGATGTTGTGGCGCTTGGCGTAGCCATAACTGACCGCGACGAAACCCGCGGCGGCGATGAGCCCCGGGATGACACCCGCCAGAAAGAGCTTGGCGATGGACTGTTCGGCCAGGACGCCCCAGATCACCATGGGAATGGACGGGGGGATCATCTGGCCCAGGGGGCCGACGGCGGTTGCCAGCGCGGCGGCGTAGTCGCGCTTATAGCCGCGATCCTCGAGCTCGTCGATCATGATGGTGCCCACCGCGGCCGTGGTGGCTGGAGCCGATCCGGATATTGCGCCAAAGAAGGTCCCGGCCATCACGGTCGCGATGCTGAGGCCGCCCGTGAGGTGGCCAAAGATCGCCGATGCAAAGCGCACGAGCCGTTTCGACAGCCCTCCCGCCCCCATCAGGTCGCCCGCAAGAATGAATCCGGGGATGGCGAGCAGGCTGGACACGTCCGTTCCCGCGAGCACCCGCTGCGCGAAGATCACCGGGTTGATATCGGCGATGAAGAGGCCGCCAATCGTCAGCACGCCGAGCGCAAAGGCGATCGGCACGCCCAGTGCCAGCAATATCACGAGGCCGATGCTGAGGAACAGCGCCAGGTCACTCATGACGGTTCCCCGAAGTGCTTGGGCGGTTGCGCAATCGTCCAAGCTTGCGCAGCGCGTAGAAGGCAATGAATATCCCGGATACCGGAAACGCGCTGCTGCGCAACCAGATGGGATAGCGCGTGGCGGGCGAGGTTTGCCCGGCGGTGAAATCGATGAAGTTCAAGCCGGTTCGCACCATGAACAGCCCGATAAATACAATGACGAGCCAAATGGCCTGCGTGAGCAAAAAACTCAGCGCCGGCGACAGGACCTTGCCGATGATCTCGATGCGGACGTGTCCATCCTCTCGGACCATCAGGGCCGCTGTCAGGAAGACCAGCCAGGTAAAGGCGAGCAGGGCGACTTCATCGGACCACGAGGCGGAGTCCTGCAGGATGTAGCGGTAGACGACGCCGATCAGCAGGCTCGCCACCATGATGCAGGTGACCGCAACCGCCAGAACCTGGATCAACCGTGTCATCCAGAGGTCGATCCAGTCCAGTAGGTGTTTCAGCATGAATCGCGGCTACCCCTGGATTTCGCTCATGGCGGCATCGACGATGTCGGGTCCTATCGAGTCGTGATACTTCTTGTAGACGTCTTTTACCAGGGCGCGGAACGCATTGACGTCATTGACCTCGTTGACCTTCATGCCGGCGGCTTCGATCTTGCCCAGTATGCTTTGGTTGTTGTCGGCGACGGTTTGGCGCTGTCGTGTTATTGCCGATTTGGCGGCGGCACGAACCGTGTTTTGTTGTGTTTCGCTCAGCTTGCCCCATGTCTTTTCAGAGATCAGCAAGCCCAAGGCGTTATACGAGTGGCGAGTGAGCGACAGGTACTTGGTGACCTCGGGGTATTTGTTGGCGTAAATCACCGCCAGCGGGATTTCGAGGCCGTCCACAGTGCCTTGCTGGACAGCGGTGAATGTATCGCTCCAGGGCATGGGCGCGGGATTGGCCCCCAGGTCGCGGAAGCTGTCCAGGAACATGTCGCTGGGCTGCACGCGCAGTTTGATGCCTTTCAGATCCTGAGGCGTGTGGATGGGCCGGATATTGTTGATGACGTTGCGAAAACCGGCTTCTGAGAAGCCCAGGCCGATGACGTTCTTTTTAGCCAGCTCCTTGATCATCAATTCCCCGGCCTTGCCGTCCAGCACCTTGTGGGCCTGTTCGCTATTGGCATAGAGAAACGGCAGGTCGTTGAGCTGGAAGGCGGGAACGATCGTTCCGATCAGGGTGCCGGTGATGACCCCGGCGTCCAGGGTTCCGAACTGCATGCCCTGGACCATTTCCGCGTCATTGCCCAGTTGGTGGTTTGGAAAGAACTTGACATCAAACTGGCCGGGCGCGGCCTTTTCCAGTTCTTGGGCGAAATAGTGGGCCGTGATGGCGTAGGGGTCCACATCGCTGTCACTGGTTGTCCATCCCAGCTTGAGTGTGGTTGCCGAGTGGGCATACCCCGCGAGGGTCATGGCGGTGGCCAATACGGTGGCTTGAGTGAGTCGTTTGAATGATTTTGCGGTGCAGAGGGTCATGAGCGTATCTCTCCTTTATGTGCAGCGGCTGCGCTTTTTTATGTTTCCAATGGTGAACAGGGCCGACTGCCTTGTCAAGAATTGATTGGCCAGGCCAGTATCCGGCATCCGGCGCCGTAGCCCATGCCGTGAACCATCTGGCTTTGGCGAGGGTTGGGCAATGGCCGCGTGCCGGAGGATGTCGGTCTTCCGTATCAGGCCCTGTGATATTCTGTTCCATTCATCTTCTCAACTCTCGCGCTCGCGCTGCCATGTCCGTCGACTACCTGAAACGCATTCTGACGTCCAAAGTCTATGACGTTGCCCATGAAACTCCCCTCGACGTGGCTCCCCGAATTTCCAAGCGTATCGGTAATACGGTGCTGCTCAAGCGTGAGGATACGCAGCCGGTGTTCAGCTTCAAGCTGCGCGGCGCCTACAACAAGATGGCCAACCTGTCGGCCGAGGAATTGAAACGCGGCGTGATCGCGGCCTCGGCGGGCAATCACGCGCAGGGTGTGGCCCTGTCGGCCAGTCGCCTGGGCTGCCGGGCGGTGATCGTGATGCCGGTGACCACGCCGCTGGTCAAGATCGACGCCGTGCGCGCGCTGGGCGGCGAGGTGGTGCTGTTTGGTGACAGTTTTACCGATGCGGCGGAGCATGCGACGGAACTGCAGGCGCGCGACGGCCTGACGTTCGTGCATCCGTTCGATGATCCCGACGTGATCGCTGGCCAGGGTACGGTCGGGATGGAGATTCTGCGCCAGCACACGGGGCCGATCGACGCGATATTCGTCGCCGTCGGCGGCGGGGGTTTGATCGCGGGCGTGGCGACCTATGTCAAGCAGTTGCGCCCCGACATCAAGGTCATCGGCGTGCAGACCGAGGACTCGGATGCCATGATCCGCAGCGTCAAGGCCGGTCGGCGGGTCAAGCTTGCCGATGTGGGCCTGTTCTCGGACGGCACCGCGGTCAAACAGGTGGGCCTCGAGACGTTTCGCCTGGCGCGCGAGTATGTCGACGATTACGTGACAGTCGATACGGACGCGATCTGCGCGGGCATCAAGGATGTGTTCCAGGATACCCGCAGCGTGCTCGAGCCCGCCGGCGCCCTGGCGCTGGCCGGCGCCAAGCGCTATGCCGCCCAGCAGAAATGGAAGGGTAAGACGCTGGTTGCGATCACCTGCGGGGCCAACATGAATTTCGACCGCCTGCGCTTTGTCGCCGAGCGGGCGGACGTGGGCGAGGCGCGTGAGGCGCTTTTCGCCATTACCCTGCCGGAAAAGCGTGGCAGCTTTCTGCGGCTGTGCGAGGCCGTCGGCCAACGCGCGGTGACGGAATTCAATTACCGGATCTCGGACGCCGAGACGGCGCACGTGTACGTGGGGCTGCAGATCCGCTCCGAAGCCGAGATCGAAAAGCTCGCCGCGCATTTCCGCAAGCTGGATTTCCCGACGCTCGACTTGACCGGCAACGAGATGGCCAAGACTCATCTGCGCTACATGGTGGGCGGGCATTCGGGGCTGGCCAAGGACGAGGTGCTGTACCGCTTTGAGTTTCCGGAGCGTCCTGGTGCCCTGATGAAATTCCTGGGGGCGATGAATCCCGACTGGAACATCAGCTTGTTCCATTACCGGAACCAGGGCGACGACTACGGCCGCATCCTGGTCGGCATCCAGGTGCCTCCCGCCGACAAGAAGGCCTTCAAAGAGTTCCTGTCCACGCTGGGCTACCCGTACTGGAACGAAACCGAGAACCCGGCCTATCGCCTGTTCCTGTAGGCCGCCGGTCGCCTGCGGCGGGGTATCTCGCGTCGTCCCCCTTGCAGCCCCCAGGTTCCCGGGGGCTTTTGCATGCCCGCGCGGCCCTCAGGCGGCGGCGTCGTGCGCCCGGGCTTGCGCGGCGCAGACCCGCGAGGGTGGGAACACCATCGAAAATGTGCTGCCTTTGCCCAGGACGCTGTCGATACGCAGCACGGCGTCGTGGCGCATGGCCACGTGCTTGGTGATGGCCAGGCCCAGGCCGGTGCCGCCGGTGGCGCGCGAGCGGCCCCGATCGACCCGGAAGAACCGCTCCGTCAGGCGCGGGATGTCCTGCGCGCCGATGCCGATGCCCGTGTCGCGTACGGCATAGCGCGCGCCGCCATCCCCGGTGCGTGCCCAGGTGACCGCGATGGTGCCGCCCTCGGGCGTGTAGTTCACGGCGTTGGTCATGAGGTTGGTCACGGCCGAGGCGAGCTCGGTATCCGCCCCCAGGACGTGCAGGCTGTCGTCGACCTCGATCTCGAACGTGTGCCGCCCGCCGGACAGGGCCTGGCTCTGTGCGAGCGCGGTCTGGATGAGCGCGGGCAACGAGACCGGCCCGCCTTCGCGGTTGGGCGAGGATTCCAGGGCCGAGAGGGTCAACAGGTCGGCCACCAGGGCCTGCATGTTGCGCGACTGCTCGATCATGAGCTCCAGGTAATGGCGGCGCTGGGCGGGGTCGAGTGCGTTCTCGGGGATGTCGTGCAGGGTTTCCAGGAAGCCCGACAGCACGGTGAGGGGGGTGCGCATTTCGTGCGAGACATTGGCGACGAAGTCCTTGCGCATGTGCTCGAGCCGTTCGATCTGTGTAATGTCGCGGGTGACCATCAGAAACTGGCCGGTGCTGTAGGGGTAGAGGTGCAGTAGCAGGGTGTGCTCGCGCGATTGTCGCGTCAGATGCAGCAGCAGCGGTTTGTCCCAGCGCGCCTGACGGGTATAGGTGGCGAATTCCGGTGAGCGCACGATGTTGAGAATGCTGTGGTGCTTGTCACGCTCGAGGTCCAGGCCCAGGTGCGCCGCGGCGGTCTGATTGCACCACAGCAGGGACTGGTCCTGGTCCAGGGTCAGCGCGCCGTCGGGCAGAGCCTCGGCGGCCAGCAGCATGCGCTCGAAGCTGCGCGTGCGTTCCTGCAGCTCGAGGCGGTTTTGCTTGAGCTTGCGGTAGATGGGGGCAAGGATGCCGTCCCAGGGGCCGACCGAGGGCGGCGGCGGGGTGTCGATGTTGCGGACCCAGCGTGCGATGCGCGAGAGCTGCCAGCCGCTGGCCAGCACCATCGTCAGCAGGCCAGCCGCGAACACGCCCCATCCGGTGGCGGCGCCCAGCCAGGCGCCTATCAACATCCCGATCAGGGCCCAGAGCCCGATGGACAGGAGGGTCTTGCTCATGCCGAAGCCGTGATGCTGAAGCGGTAGCCCGCGCCGCGCACGGTCTGGACGTAGGCGTCGAGCCCCACCGGGGCCAGGGCCTTGCGCAGCCGGCGGATGTGTACGTCGACGGTGCGCTCCTCGATGAAGACGTGGTCCCCCCAGACTTGATCCAGGACCTGGCCGCGAGTGAACACGCGATCGGCGTGGGTCATGAAGAAATGCAGCAGGCGGAATTCGGTGGGGCCCATGGGCAGTGCCTGGCCGCGGCCCAGGACCTGGCGGGCATCGGGTTCCAGGCGCAGTTCACCCGTCTGGATGGGGTCTTCGGTGAGTTGTGGCGCGCGCCGGCGCAGCAGGGCCTTGATCCGCGCCAGCAGCTCGCGCGGGGAAAAAGGCTTGGTGATGTAGTCGTCGGCGCCCGCCTCGAGACCGTCGATCTTGTCTTGCTCGGCGCCCTTGGCGGTGAGCATGATCAGGGGAATGGCGCGCGTGCGTTCATTGGCGCGCAGGTCGCGCGCCAGCCTCAGGCCCGAGGTATTGGGCAGCATCCAGTCCAGCAGGATCAGGTCCGGCAGCGCCTCGCGGATGTGCATGTCGGCTTGGCGGGCGTCGAGGGCGCGCAGGACCTCGTAGCCCGCCAATTCGAGATTGACGGCAATGAGCGCCTGGATTGAGGGTTCGTCTTCGATGACCAGAATGGTGGTTTGCATGGTTTTGGGGCGTGAGCGCCTGGGGCTTTGGGCCCCGGCGCCGGTGCGCCGGATATGACGGCACTGTAATGCTATGACCGGATTATTTCATGGGTGTGACTGTGGGCCAAAATGCAGGCACCGTTTTCTGGGACGGGAGGCGCGGGCCGGGAATGCGGTACGATACCCGGATCATGCAAAACGACCGCCAAGACGCCCAGGCTCGACCGGGGCCGCAGACACATTTCGGGTTCCAGACCGTATCCGAATCGGACAAGGCCCGGCGCGTGGCCGAGGTCTTTCATTCCGTGGCGTCGCGCTATGACGTGATGAACGATCTGATGTCCGCCGGCCTGCATCGCATCTGGAAAGCGTTCACGATCGGCCGGGCCCAGGTCAGGCCGGGCATGCGGGTGCTGGATATCGCCGGCGGAACGGGGGATCTGGCCCGTGCGTTCGCCCGGCGCGCCGGGCCGACCGGCGAGGTCTGGCTGACCGACATCAACGATTCGATGCTGCGGGTGGGCCGCGATCGCCTGCTCGATGCCGGCATCGTGGCGCCGGCGGCCGTGTGCGACGCCGAGCGCCTGCCGTTTCCCGGCGCTTATTTTGATCGTGTGACGGTCGCTTTTGGTTTGCGCAACATGACCCACAAGGATCGTGCGCTCGCCGAAATGCGCCGCGTGCTCAAGCCAGGCGGCAAGCTGCTGGTGCTCGAATTTTCACGCGTGGCGGCCCCGCTCGCCCCGGCGTACGACTGGTACTCCTTCAATGTGCTGCCGCGCCTGGGCCGACTGGTCGCGGGTGACGAGGACAGCTACCGCTACCTGGCGGAATCCATCCGCATGCATCCCGATCAGCAGACGCTGGCGACCATGATGCGCGAGGCGGGCCTGGAACGCGTCCAGCATTTCAACATGGCTGCCGGGGTGGTGGCCCTGCACGAGGGCGTGCGGTTCGATTGAGCCCGGCCCTGGCCGGCCTTGCCATCGCGAGGGGATTTTGTGTTAATGTGGAGCTGACATTAAGCTGAACGTCAGTTTCGTATCATCCGTCCCGGATGCCGCGGCCTGGCACCACCGGAGTTCCCCTTCATGAATTTGCGACTTTCCCGTTGGCTGGCCGGGGCTATGCTCATGTTCTCGGCCGTTGCCATGTTCGCCGTCTCCAGCGATGCCGAGGCTCGTCGCATGGGCATGGGCCGCAGTTTCGGCAAGCAGTCCACCAATGTCACGCAGCAGCGCCAGGCAGTCACCCCGCCGGCCGCCCAGACCACGCAGCGTTCCGCGGCGACTGGCACGACCGCCGCCGCGGGCACCGCGGCCGCCGGTACGGCCGCGCGTTCGGGCATGTCCCGCTGGCTGGGGCCGCTCGCGGGCATCGCGGCGGGCCTGGGGATTGCGGCCCTGCTGTCCAGCCTGGGCTTGTCGGGCGCCTTCCTCGAGCTCCTGTCCAGCATGATTCTGATCGGCTTGGTGGCATTTGCCGTGGTCTGGCTGGTGCGCCGCATGCGCGGCACCCAGCGCACCATGGCGCCCGCGGGGCACAGCTACCGCCAAGGCCCGTCACCCGAGGCCGCGTGGCCGGGTGGCTCGGTCGCCGGCGGGGCCTCGCGGACCGCATCCGAAGGGGTGCCCGCTGCGGCGCCCACCATCGAGGCGGTGGCTTCGCCCGCTGCCGATCCGAGCTGGTTCATCCCGGGTGATTTCGACGTGCCCACCTTCCTGGCCCAGGCCAAGCAGCGCTTCATCCAGATCCAGGCCCTGTGGGATGCTGGCAATCGCGAGAACCTGCGCGAGTACCTGACCGATGATCTGCTGGTCGAGATCACGCCCCAACTGCCGCAGCACGACGAGGGCAATCAGACCGAGGTGGTCCTGCTCAATGCCGAGCTGCTGGGGATCGAGTCCGTGGCCGGAGGCCATCTGGCAAGCGTGCGCTATTCGGGCATGCTGCGCGAGGCAGTCGGGGCCGAGGCCTTCCGCTTCGAAGAAGTCTGGAACCTGTACAAGGCCGACGGCCAGGGCTGGCTGCTGGCTGGGATTCAGCAGATCGACACCCCCTGAGGCGGCCCTCATGCGCATAACGTAAAACCGGTAAACTGAAGGGCCTGCGGGCCCTTCTTTTTTCAGGTATTCGCGCATCGCGTATGATCATGTCGCTCCCTTTTCCCCCGCCGCATCCCGCCGGTCTCGCACTGCGCGTGCTCAACGCGCTGCTGCGGCGCGAGGACTGGGCGCGCCATCGCCTGGTGGCCCACGCCGGCAAGACCCTGCGTCTTGCGGCCGGCGGCCCCTGGCAACTGCAAGCCACCATCTCCTCCGAGGGCCTGCTCCAGGCCGCGGATGCCGCCATCGTGCCCGACGTCGTCATTTCCCTGCCCGAAGGGCGCTGGCGCGAGCTGCCCGGCCTCTGGCGCCAGGGTGGGGCGGCGCGGCTATCCTCCATGGCGCACATCCAGGGTGATGCCGGCCTGGCACAAGTGGTGTCCGATCTGGCCGGCAATCTGCGTTGGGATCTCGAGGATGAGCTCGCGCACGTGGTGGGCGACGTGGCGGCGTTGCGGCTGGCGGGCGGCTTGCGCGCGCTGGGCACTGGCGCGCGCGCGACGGCGGGGCGCGCGCGCGACAACCTGGCCGAGTTCCTGGGCGAGGAAAGCGGCTTGGCGGTCCCGCGGCCGGACTTCGATGCCTGGCGCGAGGGCGTGGAGACGCTGCGTGGACGCCTCGATGCCCTTGAGCGGCGAATATCGGCGCGGGCTGCAAGGGCGGGGCGGACATGCTGACTTTTCTGCGCCTGACCCACATCATTCTGATTTCGCTGCGCTATCGACTGGATGAACTGGTGCTTTCGAGCATCCAGCACCCCTGGGCGCACGGACTGCTGCGAATCGTCTGCCTGGGCCATCGACCACGCCGCCCGAGAGGCGAGCGCCTACGCCTCGCGCTCGAGTCGCTGGGGCCGATTTTTGTCAAGTTCGGCCAGGTGCTCTCGACCCGCCGCGACCTGGTGCCGCAGGACCTGGCCGACGAGCTGGCGCGGCTGCAGGATCGCGTGCCGCCCTTTCCTTCCGAGATTGCCGAGGCGATCATCGAAGAGGCCCTTGGCGATTCGCCGCACCGGCTCTTTGCGCACTTCGAGCGCGAACCGGTGGCTTCGGCCTCGATCGCCCAGGTGCATTTCGCGGTTCTGCACGATGGCCGCGAGGTGGCCGTCAAGGTCCTGCGGCCCGAGATGCGCGAGGCGATTGAAAAGGATCTCACGCTGCTGCGCGCGATCGCGGGGCTGGTCGAGCGCCTGGGGCCTGATGGTCGGAGGCTCAAGCCGCGCGAGGTCGTCGCCGAGTTCGACAAGTACCTGCACGACGAACTCGACCTGGTGCGCGAGGCCGCCAATTGCAGCCAGTTGCGCCGCAACTTCGGCCCGGGCACGGGCCGCGAGCACCTGCTGAAGGTGCCCGAGGTGGTCTGGGAGTTCTGCGCCACCCCGGTCTTTACGATGGAGCGTATGCGGGGCATTCCCGTCAGCCATGTCGACCGCCTGCGCGCCGTGGGGGTGGATGTCCGTTTGCTCGCGCGCCAGGGCGTCGAGATTTTTTTCATGCAGGTGTTCACGGACGGCTTCTTTCATGCCGACATGCATCCGGGCAATATCTACGTGTCGGATGATCCCGCCATGCTGGGGCGCTACATTGCCCTTGATTTCGGTATCGTGGGTTCTCTGTCTGAATTCGACAAGAACTACCTTGCCCAGAATTTTCTGGCTTTCTTCAGGCGCGACTACCGGAGGGTGGCGCAACTGCACATCGAGTCCGGCTGGGTGCCGGCGCAGACCCGCGAGGAGGAACTCGAAGGCGCGGTGCGCGCCGTGTGCGAACCTTATTTCGATCGCCCGCTGTCCGAGATCTCGCTTGGGCAGGTGCTCCTGCGGCTGTTCCAGACGTCGCGCCGCTTCAACGTTGAAATCCAGCCCCAGCTCGTCCTGCTGCAAAAAACGCTCCTGAATGTCGAGGGCATGGGACGCGAGCTCGACCCCGCGCTGGACCTCTGGCAGACCGCCAAGCCGTTCCTGGAAAAATGGATGCACCAGCGCATTGGCTTGCAGGGCCTGCGTCAGCGCCTGGACCAGGAAGCCGGCCAGTGGGCCCAGATTCTGCCGCAGATCCCCAGGCTGGTCTACACCCGGCTGAACCATCCCGATTCGGGCGTCGGGATGCGGACCGAGCTCGAGCGCCTGCGCAAGGCCCAGGATCAGACCAACCGCCTCTTGACGGTGCTGTGTGGTGTGCTGGCGGTGGCCCTGGGCGTCGCGCTCTGGGCATTGACGCGGGGCTGAGCGATGGCGCATCCCGCCCGGTTCGAATCCAAGATGCTTGACCGCGAGGCTTGCGAGCGCGCGGTGCGCGAGGGGCGCTTCCCGCGCCCATTGATCTTCACCAACGGGGTATTCGACATCCTGCACCGTGGCCATGTCACATACCTGGATCGTGCCGCGACGCTGGGTGCGACCCTGATCGTCGCCGTCAATACGGACGACTCGGTGCGCCGCCTGGGCAAGGGGGGCGACAGGCCGCTGAACGCCCTCGATGACCGCATGGCGTTATTGGCGGCGCTGGCCTGTGTGGATGTGGTGACGATGTTTGCCGAGGATACGCCTATGGCGCTCATCGAGGCCCTGCGCCCCGACGTGATCGTCAAGGGGGGCGACTACGATATGGATGCCCTGCCGGAAAGTGCGCTGGTGCGCGCCTGGGGCGGCCGAGCGGTGGCGATTCCGTTCGAGCACCAGCGCTCGACGACGGCCTTGCTGAAAAAAATCCGCGCTTAGACGAGGACGGCCGAGCGCCGCGCGGGCCGCGAAAGCGCCCTAGAACTTGAAGCGGGATTTGGCCGTGCCACGCAGCGGTTTGATGAAGGTGTCAAACAGGCCGATGGTCTCGAAGCCGGCTGCGCTGGTGCGCGTGATGCGGCAGGCGGTCATGACGGGCGAGCGGCCCACGACCGCCACCAGGCGGCCGCCGATCGCGAGCTGATACTTGAGCGCGTCGGGTACGCTGGGTACCGATCCGGTGATCAGGATGGCGTCGAATTCCGCCGTGCCCCATCCCGCATGGGCATCGCCGGTTTCGAGCTTGACGTTGTCGATATGGTTGCGTTGCAGGTTGGTCTGGGCAAAGGCCGCGAGGCGGCTCTCGAGTTCGATGCTGGTGATTTGCTGGGCCAGGCGCGACAGCAGGGCGGCCTGGTAGCCCGAGCCGGTGCCGATCTCGAGGACGCAGTCGGTGGGCTCGAGGAGCAGTTCCTGGGCGAGCTTGGCTTCGACCTTGGGCGAGAGCATGGTCTCGCGGGTATCCACGCCGTCGATCACCAGCGGCAGCTCGAGATCAGAGAAGGCCAGCGCCTGCAGGTGAGGCGGCACGAACCGTTCGCGTGGCACGTCGAACAGCGCCTGCAGCACTTTTTCGTCCCGGACGCTCCAGGGGCGGACCTGCTGCTCGACCATGTTGAAACGGGCGCGTTCTGTGTCCGGTAGCTCGTTGATGTTCATGTCTCGTGAGAAGCGGTTGGAAAACCAAGGGTTTACGATAGTCCGATTATAGGCCAGGCACCGTCCCTCTGGCGCTGTGTCCCGCCCGTTCATGGGGCCACCAGGCGTGGAAGTGCTGTACCGGCCCGTGGCCCGAGCCCACGGACAGGGCGTCGGCGCTGGCGATCGCGCGCACCAGATAGTCCTTGGCCCGGTGCGCCGCCTCGGGCACGTCGGCGGCGCGCGGCAGCAGCGCCGCGAGGGCGGCCGACAGCGTGCAGCCGGTGCCATGCGTGTTGCGCGTCTCGATGCGCCGGCCCGGTATTTCAATCAGGCGGTCGCCGTTGTGCAGGATGTCGATGGTGTCGTTTCCAGGCAGGTGCCCGCCCTTGAGGAAGACCCAGCGGTCCTCATCGTCGCTCAGCAGACGGCGCAGGCGCTCGGCCATGCGGCGCATGTCCTTTAGGTTGTCGGCCGGCGTCGAGCCCAGCAGCACGCCGGCCTCGGGCAGATTGGGCGTGATGATTTCGGCCAGCGGCAGCAGGCCTTCGCGCAGGGCCGATACGGCACGCTTTTCCAGCAGGTGGTCGCCGCTCTTGGCCACCATGACGGGATCCAGCACGATGTGCGCGGGCCGCCAGTGCGCCAGTCGGTCGGCGACGGCCAGGGTCACGCTCTCTTGGCCCAGCATGCCGATCTTGACGGCATCCACGCGCACGTCGGCGAACAAGGTGTCGATCTGGGCCGCGACGAAGTCGGCAGGCACGGGGGAAATGCCGGTGACGGCCTGGGTATTTTGAGCGGTCAGCGCGGCGATGACCGCCATGCCGTAGGCGCCCAGGGCGCTCATGGCCTTGACGTCGGCCAGCACGCCGGCGCCGCCCGAGGGATCGACGCCTGCGATGGTCAGGGTGTTGGGGATCATGGGAGCGGAATGCACTGCGGATTCAGGAGCGGGTCGAGGGCAGCAGCCCCTCGGCGGGCGAGCTGGGATCAGCATCGTAGTATTTGCGCCGGACGCGACCGGCGAGGTAGGCCTCGCGGCCGGCCTCCACCGCCAGGCGCATGGCGTGCGCCATGCGGATCGGGTCGCGGGCGCCGGCGATTGCCGTGTTCATCAGAATGGCATCGCAGCCGAGTTCCATGGCGATGGCCGCGTCCGAGGCCGTGCCCACGCCGGCATCCACGAGGACGGGAACCTGGGCCTGGTCGATGATCAGACGCAGGTTCCAGGGATTGAGGATGCCCATGCCCGAGCCGATCAGTGAGGCCAGCGGCATGACCGCCACGACGCCGATGTCCTCGAGCATGCGGCACTGGATCGGATCATCGCTGCAGTACACCATGACCTGGAAGCCATCGGCGACCAGCGTGCGCGCAGCCGCCAAGGTCTCGGGCATGTTGGGAAACAGATTGCCCGAGTCGCCCAGGACTTCGAGCTTGACGAGGCTGTGGCCGTCCAGGAGTTCGCGCGCCAGGCGCAGCGTGCGCACGGCATCCTCGGCGGTATAGCAGCCCGCCGTGTTGGGCAGGATGGTGTAGCGCTTTGGGGAAAGGAAGTCCAGCAGATTGGGCTCGCCGGGATTTTGGCCGATGTTGGTGCGGCGGATGGCGACAGTGACGATCTGGCTGCCGCTCGCCTCGATGGCGTCGCGGGTTTGCTCGAAATCGCGGTACTTGCCGGTGCCGACCAGCAGGCGGGACTGATAGTTGCGGTTGGCGATGGTGAGGGGGGACTGGGTGAGCATGATGTGAGATGCGGGAGCGGTAGTGTATGGGGCGCTGCGGACTTGCGGCGACCGTCTACAAGGATAATTCATTTGCCCGGACGATGTGCATCGTTGGAGAGCATGGTTGCCGCTTACCCGCACGCCCCCCAGAGGGGGGCATTTCCCGCGGAATCGATAGATCCTCATGACCCGACTCGTCGATGTGTCGTTGACTGAGGACCGGGAAGTCGTACGGGCGATTTTGCATGAACTCTTCGTGCATGAGAGCCACGGTGCGGAAGTTCCCGCCCAGGCGATAGCCGGCCTGATCCTCGACATCAGGCCTGTGGGTTGCTCGTTTGGGTTTCAAATTCCTCGAAAAAATTTTCTATGGAATATATTGTCTCTTGTAGATGCCTCAAAGTAATTGAAACTGCCTTTTCCGTATTTTTTTCTTCGAATGCTTCTATTATGTTGGTGTGTTCGGTATTGGATTCCTTGATGTGTTTCGGATTGGCTCGCAGCGAAAACCTGACGTATCCGACCGCATTGGCCCGCAGTCGGGTTAGAATTGAGGCCAATTCGCTTTCGTCGCGCTCTTCAGAAAAAATGGCGTGAAACTGCCTGTTCATCTCCACCCATTCATCGAGATCGATGCCAGGGTTCGACATTTTTTTATTCAGAAGCGAGGCTTGGTTCAGCTCCTTCTGTGTGATCCGCTCTATGATGCGGCGAACCATTATTGGTTCCAGGACGCCCCGTAATTCGTATATCTCGCGCACGTCCTTTAAGTTGATTCCCCTTATGAACGCACCGCGGCTGGGCGTGATGACAATGAGTCCTTCTGCTGACAAATTCTGAATGGCCTCGCGCACTGGTGTAACGCTCACTCCGAGTTGATTGGCCACCTCTGTCAGAATCAGACGGGTGCCAGGCGCAAGGGATCCATCCGTGATAGAGCTCCGCAGAGAGTCCAGCACATAACTTTGGGCTGTTAGCTTCTGTCGGCGAACCTTTATGTTAGATTTTATAGTCATGATATGAGCTCATGAATTAATAGTGTGTTGATCCTCGTACCTTGAATTCGTTCATGATGCCATGCATATCGGTACTTGTGGACAGCAGCTCTGACAGCAGGATTCGAGCCTTCCTCGAACACAACCAGCCCGCCGGAATGACCCCTTGCTGAAGTAGGTGTATTTCGGAGCCTTCAAACCCATAAGTACGTTGAAATGTCGTGCCGGCGCCAGTCGTTGTTGTCATGACGAGCGGGACCCGGCGGGCAAGCAGCTCGGTCGTCTTCGCGAAGCCTGCTGGCACATGCCCGACGCCAAAGGCTTCTATGATAGCGCCCCGGTATCCCCCGTCGATGGCCAGGCGTAAGAGCCGGCCGTCTTCTCCTATGTGTACTTTGACCAGAGCCACTCCCGGCCGATTCGTATCGGGAGGCAAGCTCAGGTGTGGGACCCTTTTTGACGGCGCGGCGCTGTAGCACGGGGTTGCCTCTTCTACGAACCCAATGGCACCGAATGGCTTGGATTCGAATGCGGACAATCCGCTGCTATGGCATTTTTGCACCCATCTGGCGGAATGTATCGAATTGTTCATGACCACGAGCACTCCCCGATCCCGGGATTCGGGCGAAGCGGCAACAATAGTTGCCGCCAAGAGGTTGCCCGCGCCATCCGGGCTTTCGGATTCGGGGTGGCGCATTGCACCAGTAATGACCAGGGGCGCCTCCTGATCCCAGTACAAATCGAAGAAATAGCTGGACTCCTCGATGGTGTCGGTGCCTTGCGTAATGACTACGCCTGTGGCGCCGGCAGCTACCTGTGCCTGCGCCCACACCAGGCAACGACAAAGGTCTGAAACCACCAGGGAAGCCCCTGGTATGGACGATAGGGTGCTGGCCTCGATAGACGCTATCGCGTCCAAGGAAGGAATGGCTTTCACCAGGTCCTGTGCTGTTAGGGAGGGGATGACCCCACCGCTCGACCCCGTTCCCCTACGAGCCGTCATTGTAATAGTGCCGCCTAATGACGCGATTGCAATGATGGGTTTTATTGTGTTCGATCGAGTATTCATAGGGTTATTACTGATATCGGAGGGAACTTGGGAGTATGTATATTATATTAAATATATTTTATATGCAATCAAAAACACACTCCTTGTCATTCATGGAATTTGTGATTTTTATCAGCGACTTAGATGAATTTATGCGGAAAATAACATGCTCAGGCCTGTCGGTTGGTCGTCAGTCCTGAGGCTTTTGAGAGCCAGTGTGGGCATATTTAAAGGAGGCCTCAGTGAGGGGGAAGACGCAAAGCATGAAATCGGGGATGTCGCGGGCAGACGATGTGGCGCGGCCTCAAGATCTCAAGGGGGCATATTTTTCGGAATGGCATTGCCAGAAGCCAGGATTGGGGCGGGGCGAATGCGACCGAGCTAGAGGGGCGTACGTGGTGGCTGTCGATAGAGGTACAGGTGCCTGAGAACATCCACGGTTGGCCTGAACTGCGAGGGCCCGCAGTCGGAGTCGACATAGGCCATTCATCATTCAACTTCATATAAATAATGACATGCACTCCACCATTAGAGACAACGCTGGCAATCACAGCATTCTAAAAAAGCACTCCGGGGATGTTCTAACATTCTTTCTGACACTGGCAATATTCACCATACCCGTACTATGGAGAAGCGACTACATCATATTCATCGCCTCCTTGTTCGCTGTCCATGCAATCATCGTGATGGCGTTGAACATTACGAACGGCTACATGGGCATGCTGAATTTATCGGTAGCGGGTCAAGTCGGCTTGGGGGCATATGCCGCCGCTTTGCTGGCTGAGGCCGGTCTTTCGTTGCCGTCGGTGATCATCGCGACAATGATGCTAGGGGCCCTCGTGGGCGCATTCATTTTCTTGATTTTTTGCCGCCTGAGTGGGTTCTTTCTAGGCCTCGGAACAATTGCGGCCGCAGAGGCAATCAGATTGCTGATCCGTAATTTCGATGGCATCACCGGCGGCATGAGAGGTTTAGGCGATTTCCCTCCCATCGCGGGAGACAATTTCAGCATGTATATATTGGCCTGCGTGAGTTGCCTCGTGGTCTTTATCATGACCACGGTTTTGGTTAGGTCGGAAATCGGATTGCGTTGGAGGGCGGTTAGGGAAAATGAGGGAAAGGCGAAAGCCCTGGGCTTCAACGTATTCCTGATCAAACTGTCGACTTTCACTTTCGTTGGTGCAATCATGACTTTCGGAGGCGGGTTGCTCGCGCTGATTATCCGTTTCATAGATCCGAACATTGCCGGGCTGAATTATCTCATTGAGTACGTGATCATGTTGGCCGCGGGCGGCCCGGGAACAATTGTGGGGCCGTTGCTTGGCTCGTTCTTCATAACTGTAGTGCCCGAGGTATTGCGAGTTGCGCCAGAATTTAGAATGATCATTTATGGTGCAGTGCTGATTCTCCTTGTCCTACGGTTTCCCGGGGGGATTGCCGGTATATTCACGAAGGCGCCCGCACGCAGTCCGAGCGAGGCCAAACAGAACTCGTCGGCCGGTTAACCAAGGACAGAACCCACATGGTCCGGCTTTCCACCGCAAGACTCATGCTACGGAACGTCATACAGTTCAAAAGGATAAGGCCTTGTTTATCACCATCATTCAACAACTACTGAACGGCATTGTCGTCGGCGCCCTGTACGCACTCGCGGCTGTTGGCCTCGGCATAGTCTTTGGACTCTTCAACGTCATTAATTTTGCGCATACGCAATATATGATGATCGCCGCGGTGATTGCCATAGTGGCTACATGGGCAGGCGCGCCCTATGGCCTTGCCTTGATATTCGGGGTGGCGGCGGCGATCTTCGCGGGGGTGTTGACAGAAAGGGTACTGATAAAACCCTTGTTCGGTCACGATAATTTCCGGGTGGATACGCTGTTTCTGACGATGGGTCTGGCCACCTTGCTGGAAAACTCTGCGCTTTTGCTCTTCGGGTCTCAGCCGCAATATTTTTCATCCTCGATGTCCACGGGCGTATTCGAATATGGGGAACTGACTATGCCCATGACGGGCATCCATGTATTACTGATATCTGCGGTGATCTTTCTATTGCTATGGATCTATACCACGTACACTCGCTTTGGAAAGTCTGTGGTGGCGGTTGCGCAAAATAGCCTCGCAGCGGCGGTGGTTGGGATCCGCGTCGACTTGGTAAAGAGCATCGCCTTTGGGATAGGGTGCGGGCTGGCGGGTATCGCTGGCGTGCTGTGGGGCACTGTATATTCGGTGAGTTATTTGACGGGCAGCACTTTTCTGATTACATCATTTCTGATCGTGGTTATGAGCGGGCCCGGTAATTTGGCCACCATATTGATTGCCAGCCTGATTTTGGGAATCGTACAAAGCACATCCGTGGTTTTCTTTGATACGAAATGGCAGCAGTTTGCCGTGATCATCACCTTTATTGTCGCCATCATTCTGTTTCCTCAGGGGATAGGGGCCGGAAAATTTGCAAGGCAAAATAACTGAAGGCTGGATTTCCCTCAGGGAAATCAATATCACCTCATAGGATCGCGGGAAAATCATCAAATTAATATTTGCGTCATCACATTCATATGCAATATCTCGGTCTTAATGACCAAGGAGCTTGATATGTTGAAGAATATTCTGCCAGCAACCGTACTGCTTGGCCTCCTGGGCCTCGGTCCTGCTCACAGCCAGGAAATAAAGGATATCAATGTGGCCGCGATCATGCCGCTTAGCGGGTCCAGCATGGTGAATAACGGCCCGGCCAGCAAAGCGATCAAGATGCGGGTCAATGAAATCAATAAGAATGGGTTCGACGTCGGGGGCACCAAGTATCGGTTCAATGTGTCGTGGTTCGATTCGGAATGCAAGTCGACGTCGGCAGTAAAGGCGACGAGAGCGGCGCTGGACACGATGAAGGACATCGATGTCATTTGGGTGGGCATGTGCAGCAGCGGTGCCGTTGCTTCGAGGCCGCTGCTTATCGATTCCGGCTATGTCGTCCTCAACTCCGTCAGTGGAACCTCCCAGTTTTCCGGTCCAAAGGGGGATCCCTATTTGTTCAAAATCAAGGAAACATTTTATGGCAGAGATGTGTCGCTGTCGGAGTACCTGAAGAAAATGGGCCACAAAAAGGGCGTTGTCGTGGCGGTTAACTCAAAATGGGGTGCCGAGTCGAGCAGTACCTTCAAAAAGGCGGCAGAGGACGAGGGCCTGGAGGTCACCGACATCATTACATACGACGAGGAAAATGAGGAATTTGCTCCTATCATCACTAAACTGAAAAAGATCGATCCGGATTTCGTGTTTCAGTCCTCTGAGTATATAAACGAACAGGTCTCCTTCTTGAGAACATACAGGCAGTACGGCTTGAAGGCCCAATTGGCTGGGGAGTCCACCTGGACGGAGGACATCCCCGCAAAGATGGGTTGGGATGCAATCGACGGCATGCTCGTGGCTGGCGCGTGGTTTCCCGGTAGCGATAGCCCAGAGGTCAAGAAGTTCCTGGCAGATTATGAAAAAGAGTACGGAGAAATCCCTGGCTTCAACGGTCCGACCAGCTATGACATGGTGAATATCACAGTGGAAGCGTACCAAAAGGCTGGAAAGGTGGATCCAAAGGCCTTGAGGGACGTGCTGCGCACCAGTAAGTTCACGGGCATGACTTATGGTGATGGGGTTTTGAACTTCGACGATAACGGGCAGGCTCAATTCAAAACGGTTGTCACTAGATTTGACAAGAATAAAAAAGCCAGGGTGCATGCCGAGTGATATGCGGCTGGCCGGTCACGTCCGGCCAACCGTGATGACTAGGCACTCGTGGGTATGGCTCGTTCTTTATAAATAAATGACTCCATGCTCGATCATCTCATAGCGGTAAAAACCGATTCACAAAAACATTACGAGACTGTTACATGGATTTCTCTTCCCAATTTGTCGTGGTAGGTGGGGGTTTGGCGGGAGCCGTTGCGTGCAAGGCTCTTAGGGATGGTGGTTTTAAGGGTCAATTGCACCTGGTTGGGGATGAGGGTGTCTTGCCTTATGAGAGGCCGCCGTTATCAAAGGACGTACTATTGAAGGAAGCCGGATCTGTATCCTGCGATGTGCTGCCGCAGACCGCGTATAAAGACCTGAGTATCGACACCACTCTTGGGGCAAAGGTCGAACTCGTGGATTGGGCCCGCAAGGAAGTTGTGTTTCATTCGGGTGCGCGCTTGCCTTACGAAAAAGTCTTGATTTCCACGGGATCTCGTCCACGCAGACTTCCAATATTTGGGGAGGGACTGAAGAATGTTCTCTATCTTCGGGATATCCAGGATGCCTACGCTATAAAGGCCGCACTCACCCGGTATAAGAATATCCTCATCGTCGGGGGTGGGTGGATAGGTCTGGAGGTTGCCGCGGCTGCGCGCATACTCGGACTGGACGTGACCGTGCTGGATGTATCGGAGCGACTTTGCAATAGGATAAATTGCAGCGACCTGTCGGCCTTTCTGAGGGACTTGCATCTTGGCAAGGGGGTGCATCTCAAGTTGGGTTGCTCTGTCTCCTCCTTTGATGGCGATTCGGCGGTTGAGCGCGTGCGATTGAGCGATGGCTCCTTATTGGCCGTGGACTTGATCGTCGTGGGCATCGGTTCGGTGCCGAATTCGGAAATCGTGGCGGACGCCGATGGGAATCCTTTGAGCAACGGCTTGCTGGTGGATGAATGGGGCAGGACCGATCTGCCGGATGTGTTTGCCGCCGGAGATGTGTCGGTGATCAAGACGCTGGGTGGTCGGGTCCGGTTCGAGTCCTGGGACAGCGCCCGGCACCAGGCTCAGATGGCGGCCAATGGCATGCTGGATGACGGGAAAGAAAATATAACGCCTTATGCACCCTGGTTTTGGTCCACCCAGTATGGAAATATGGTGCAGATGGTCGGGGACATCAACGGCGACTATGAGGTGTGCCCGATCCAGACACGGAATGACGAAGACATGTTCTTGGCGTTTTGTCGGGATGAGATGATATATGGGGCGATCAGCTACAAATTCGAGCCAATCATGGCAAGAATAAAAAGACAGATTAAAAACGGTAAACCGATGTCCTTGAAATCAGCTAGGGACTTGATTTTGGCGCAACAGAAGCGGAGTTGAAGAATGAGTGATGAGGAAGGCTTCATGCTGGTATGCGATCTCGATGAGCTCAGTAAAGAGTTTCCGAGCAGCTATAACGTCAACGGCAAGGCACTGGCATTTTTCAGAACAACCGAGGACGTGGTGGCGTTGGATGAAAAATGCACTCACGCCGATGCTTCCTTGGCGGAGGGTATATTCGAGGGCGATATCATCGAATGTCCGCTGCATGGGGCGACGTTCAACATATATTCTGGCGAAGCCCTGACTCTGCCGGCGACTGTCAAGGTCAATCGATACGCAACCCTGCTGAAGGAGGGGAAGGTGTACGTGAATACAGACAAAATCTTGAATTAGTTGTGATCGAACGTAGATCGATCGCGCCTGGAGCCCCATCACGGAAGGCTTGGAATCAGGCTCTCGGTGGCGGGTAATGCTCCCCAAGTTCTTATAGGTGGATAGATTCATGGAAAACGCTTCATACACTTCTATTAAAGGAATCGCCAGTGCTTTTGATTCCGTTAGAAGCCTGGGCAAGTTGCTTGCTCCAGAAGATCTCACATATTTGACCGAGGTATCCGAAGACATCAGCCCGCCGGAGGTATTGATACACCTGTCCTGCATGGCGACGTATACCCCTTCTATCCCATTATTGGCGCAGAAGCTGCTAAACCTGATTGGAAAGAGCAATCTGATCATGGGTGGGCCGGATAATTGTTGCGGAGAACTCCACCGTCTGGCACAGCGACCGGATCTTGAAAAACAAACCGCCAAGGTGAGTATGCATGAGTTCGGCCGCAGCAAGCCGGTTCGAGTGGTATCGATTTGTCCGGACTGTGTGCAGGTGTTTCTCAGCAGTCGTGTTGGGCGGATGAAGTATCAGTACGGAGCAATTGCATCGTTATTCTCGGAGTACATGCCTTTGTTTGAGAAACACATGAAACCTTTGAATATGAAGGTTGTTTTGCATACGCATAGCGTAAACGACGAGGCTGTGGCCGATGCGGCGGAGATGAGGAAAATAATTGAGCGAATACCAGGGCTCGAGATAATAGAGAGCGAAAAGGCTCATGGGCCCGGCATACACTGTCAAACCGCCTTTCCAATGCAGCCCGCGGACAGGCTGGTCATGTACGAGGAAGCCGACCGCTTGGGGGCTCAAGCCATTGTGGTTCCGTATCACTCTTGCTACAGACAGCATTGTGCCGCCGAGCTCAATCACAAGGTCAAGGTGTTTCATTATCTTCACCTACTTGCAATGAGCATGGGAGTCGGTTTCGTGGAGGAATTCAAGAAGGTCAGGCTATTCAATGATATAGACCTATCGATGCGCTATCTCACGCCGAAAATTGAGGAGTATGGTCTGGATGCCGATGTGGTGAGGGCGCAAGTGATCAAGTCAATATATGCGAATGTCGTTCCTGAAAAACATTGATTGGTGTTGAGGATATTGAATCTGTCACGGGGCCTTATGTGGTCGAGAGGTTATTTTCCTCATCGGAATGTCTCGCAACATATAATGAATAAGCATTATATATCGGCCTGATAGGCAGTAATCATCTGAACATTAATGACTAGAGGGTTTGATTATGGCGGATTGGGCGAAGTTGGTGGATTTGAAGGACATTGGGGAAGGTATGACTGCCGTCACCCTGGACGGAAGGGGCTATGTGGTCGCGGTGATCGAGGACGAGTACGTTTGTTTCGATGCGCTCTGTCCTCATCGCCAGGCCTCTTTGATCGACGGATTTTTGGAAGAAAATGTCGTGACTTGTCCCCTGCATGGATGGCGGTTCGATCTGCAATCAAAAGGCAAAGAGATCCATGGATATCGGAGCTTGCGAACCTACGAGACACGTGTCGAGAATGGCACGATTCTAATAAAAATGGAGAATGACCTGTGACAGCCCAGAATGAAGGCCTGAGCGGCGGGTTGATGTCCGGTGGCGAGCCTTATACCCTGCAGGCTGATGGCATTACGATGCACTTTGGGGGAATAAAAGCTCTTGAGGAGGTTGATTTCAAGGTTCAGAGGGGCAAGGTCACCGGTTTGATCGGGCAGAATGGTTCTGGAAAATCCACGCTGCTTAATGTCATTACCGGAGAGCTTCAACCGAAGGGAGGGCAGATATATTTCGAAGGGGAACGCATTCCGGTGGTCAAGCCCGCGGTGATGGCGAGTTGTGGGATTTCACGTGTTTTTCAGAGCGTGCAGGTATTTGACCGTCTAAGTGTGGAGGAAAATATACGGGCGGCGCAATTACCTCTCTCCCGCTCGCCCAGGGTGCTTCCAGAGATAGCTGATGTGCTCCGATTGGTTGGCCTGTCGGACTATCATCATCTCGCCGCGAGAGATATTTCTTATGGGCATAGGAGGCTCCTGGAACTCGGGATGGCCTTGTCCACGTCACCTAAGCTATTGCTCCTGGACGAGCCCACTGCGGGTTTGTCGCGGGACTCTGTCCAGTTGGTGATCGATTGTATTAATGACCTGAATGCAAAGAATCGTGTAACCATGGTGATCGTGGAGCATGAGATGGAAGTGGTGTTCCGGCTGTGCCATCAGATATATGTTCTGGATTCCGGAAAGGTGATCGCCGTAGGCAGCCCGTCGGATATTCGAAAAAATGAGGACGTTTTGCGCCTCTACATAGGGGAAGACTGATGGCAATCTCAATAAAATCTGTGAGCGCGGGCTACGGCAAGTTCGAGGTTTTGCGGGACTTGTCGTCCGAGATTCCCCAAGGAGATTGTCGCCTCATCATTGGTCCGAACGGTGCAGGCAAGACGACGCTGTTGAGATGCCTGTTCGGCATGCTGAAAATACGGACTGGTGACATCATCATAGACGAGCAAAGAGTGGATGGGCTTGGCGCGAGAAAACTGCTGGATCTGGGGGTGGCATATGTCCCTCAGGAGTCCACAGTGTTTCCCATCATGTCTGTCGAGGATAATTTGCTGATGGGTGCGTTTCAGCGGCCGGGGATGGCGAGGGACGAGGTGGATAAAGCCTTTGATCGCTTTCCGATTTTAAAAAAGAGGCGGACCTCTCAGGCCAAGACCCTCAGCGGCGGTGAAAGGAGGATGCTCGAAGTTGGCAGGGCACTCATGGGGGATCCCAAGATTCTCATGCTTGATGAGCCATCTTTGGGGTTGTCGCCCACCATGATGAGCCTGGTTCTCGAGCAGGTTTCCACGATCAATTCTATGGGTGTGACTGTGATCATCGTCGAGCAAAAGGTCAAAGTGGGGTTGAAGATCGCAAAAAATGTAAGCGTGCTTCGGCTTGGGAGTTTTGTTAAAGAGGGAACCGCGGCTGAAGCACAGAATAGCGATTGGCTGGAGGCGGCTCTGTACGGAAATTGAGAAAATTCATGGCTATTGAAAATCAGCAGAGGATAGAAATCGTCGGGGGCGCGAGCAAGTACGCCAGCGATATCTCGGGCAGATATCGAGACATCACGTTCTCGTACAAAAAGGAGGAGGTCGGGCGTATATTCAATAACATGCGCACGGCTCGAAGCTATGATGTATGTGAATATTCCCTGGCCAATTTCATAAAGAGTTATGCAAGCGCCGATACCGGCATCGTCGGCGTGCCTGTATTTCCGTATAGGGCGTTCCGACACCATATCATCAAGGTGAGGCGCGACAGCATATTGGAATCGCCGAGGGATCTGATTGGAAAAGTCGTGGCCATACCAGACTATTCCATGACGGCTGGAGTTTGGGCCCGTGGGATACTTTTGGAAGAATACCAGGTGCATTGGTCGGATATCCGGTGGGTATCCGGACCGAATCAGCGCTTTCCGGTTCCTTCCACAGTAAAGATCAATTACACCACGGATGACCTTGAGGATGGCGTCATTTCCGGTGTGTATGACGCGATCATTTCCCCCGAGCTTAGGGACGACGCCAGGCCCGATACGAACCAAAGGCTCAGGCCTCTGCTGCGCAACGCCGACGATATCGAGAGGGAATATTATGAGCGAACGGGTTTGTACCCCATCAATCATCTCATCGTAATGGCTGAAAGCTGCCTCGCAAAGCACCCTCAAGCAGGGGCGGCGCTATATGAGGCTTTCTCCAAAAAAAAGGTGGATCTATTCGGAAGTAATCCGTCATCCTTTTTCGGCGGAGATGAGATGCCGGGCTGGCTTGCGGAGACGATCGCGCGTGGGGACGATCCGGTTCCGTATGGGCTGACTGCACGGAATATTGTGAATATAAAAAAATTGACTGGCTACCTCAGAGAGCAGCACTTGATTTCGAGAGAACCCAGTGTGCAGGAGATGTTTGTAGCCTCATGATTGCATGAGAATATTCTTTCCGTCGGGATGAGACGAGGGGAATCGACATGAATTCCGGATGAGCCTGGATAGGCAGTCCTTTTATTGTGATGCATGGTTTATTAACTTAATTAGTAGGTGATGTCATGGTGGACAACAAGGTTTTGGTTTCAGAAGTGATGGTTCCCGGCGGGCACGCGAAGGCTTTCGAGGTCAAAAAGGGCCAGTTGCTGCAGATCATCGACGCCGAGGGCGGACAGGTGGCGGATTTCATCGCCTTCAATCAGAAGGATCATTCCGAAAAACTCTCTCCGACGCATACCCGCATTTCCTTGAAATCCCTGACTCTCAAAGTCGGGGATACCCTGCGCTCCAGCATGCGCAGGCCGATGTTCGAGATCGTGGAGGATCGGTCGCCGTCGCATGACATACTGATTGCGGCTTGCGATGAGCAGCGATATCTGGTGGATTATGGCGTCGCCGAGCACCGCAGTTGTGTGGCGAACTTCGAAGAGGTGCTGGCGCCATATGGGATCGGCCGCGAGACGTTTCCGGATCCGTTCAATATATTTCAGAGCACGCACATCGAGCAGGACGGCACGCTCGTCCAAGAGCCGTGCAAGACCGCGGCGGGTGATTTCATTGTTTTGAGGGCTTTGGAGGATGTCATCGGGGCGGTATCCGCATGTCCCATGGATCTGAACCCGATCGGGGGCTCGCAGGTGACAGATGTCATGGTACGGGTCTACAAGGGCGAAGGTGCCGCGGCCTGAGATCCCCAGCGGGGGATGTTTCGCGCCGCTGTGTGAGTACTTTTGAAGTGGCATGACAGGAGAATGTCGTGGTGGAAGCGGCCGGTGGTGTGACAGAGGCCCGGCGCTCCGTTCTGGAGGGCCGGGCCCTCGGCTTCTAGAGGAGGTGTTGATTCATGAAACTGGTTAGATACGGCGAAGCGGGGCAGGAAAAGCCCGGGATTCTGGATGCCCAGGACGGCATTCGGGATTTGTCCGCGCACCTTGCGGATTGGGCGGGCGAGGCGTTCAGCCCCGCGAGCCTTGCCAAGGTTCGGCAATTGGATGTCCAGTCGCTGCCGCTCGTGGCGGGCACGCCGCGCCTGGGCGCGCCGGTCGGGGGGGCCCCGAAGTTCGTCGCCATTGGCTTGAACTATGCGGATCACGCCAAGGAATCGGGGATGCAGATTCCGGGCGAGCCCATTGTGTTCCTGAAGGCGACGAGCAGCCTGTGCGGTGCCTACGATGCGGTTGAAAAGCCGCGGGGCTCCACCAAGCTTGACTGGGAGGTCGAGCTGGCGGTGATCATCGGGACGCGCGCGAAGTATGTCAGCGAGCAGGACGCCCTCGGGCATGTCGCCGGGTATGCCGTGTGCAACGATGTGTCCGAGCGCCATTTCCAGATCGAGCGGCTTGGTCAATGGACCAAGGGCAAGAGCCATGACACGTTTGGCCCTCTGGGGCCCTGGCTGGTGAGCGCCGACGAGGTGCGGGACCCGCGCAATCTTGCGATGTGGCTGGAGGTCAATGGCCAGCGCCGCCAGACCGGCTCCACCGCGACGATGATCTTCGATGTGCCCAAGCTCATTGCCTATGTGTCCGGGATGATGACGCTCAATCCCGGTGACATCATCACCACCGGCACGCCGCCGGGCGTGGGCATGGGCATGAAGCCGCCGCTGTACTTGAATGTGGGCGACACCATGGCGCTGGGCATCGAGGGGCTTGGCGAACAGCGCCAAACCGTAGTCGCCGCCTGAGCGGGCGCTGGGCCGGCGCCCCGCCTAGAAGGCCTGCGGGGCGTAGCCGCCACAAAAGGCGCGGGGCGGTCCGCCTTGATCGATTCAGCGCCAAGTTGGTGTCGGTGCGATTCATGCCGACGAGGTTCGAGATGAAGGAAAACTATTCTGTTGCCCGGTTACTTGAAAATCAACATAGAGATATCGATGATGCTTTAAAGAACATGGTCGGCCAGGGGCTAGAGGTGCCTGATTGTTCACACGCTCTCGAGCGCCTGCGTTTCCATATCTATCTTGAAGAGGCTTTTATTTTCCCGATACTGGAGAACCGTGGCGCTGGAGAGTGGACGCTGAACTTGAAGCAGGACCACGGGGAGATATGGAGGTGCATGGAGTCTTTCCATGAGAACTCTCGTGAGCGCGCCTGCGCAGGGTCGAGAAAAACGGTTTCCGACTTGCATGACATGTTGAGAATTCATGATGACAAGGAGGAAGAGTTGATCTACCCGGTCGTGGATGTCTTTATCAAGAAATATAAACTAGCCTCCACTTTTATTGAGATCGATTCGGCTCGCCTGCCCGAGAACTGGATCTGCTTGTTTGGCGAGGCGCGAGATTCTTGATGGTCGGGATATACGCCTGAAGCGTTGATGCCGGAGGATGGCTCACGCTGGTTTCGCCAGGCCAGTCCGAACGGCCGCGCCTACCGCTTCGGACTCGCTGACAGGTCCGCGCAAATCGCCTCGGCCGCGTCCACCAGCCGGGGGCCGGCACGGTGCAGCCAGTCGGGATCGACGGCATAGAGGTGGCCACGCACGGCGGCCGACAGGCCCAGGTTCGCCCAATAGCCGCGGCGCGCGACAAGGGTCTGGCCTCCGTAGGGCGAGACGATGACCACATCCGGATCGATGCGCAGGACGGACTCCACGCTCACTTGCGGGGCCGCGACGGTCTGGCTGGCATAGACGTTGGCGCCTCCGCAGCGGGACAGCAGATCGTCGATGAGCGGGTCTCTGCCCAACGTGTAGAGGGGGTCGGTGCCGACTTCTATGAAGACTGACCGGGGTGGGCCCGCGGGCGCGGACAGGGCGCCGATGCGCGCCTGGAGAGCGTTGGCGGCGCGCGCGGCGATCGGCCCGGTGCCCAGCCGCCATCCCAGGTCGCGAACCTGCGCGGGGATCTCGTCCAGCGTCCGGGGGTTGGCATAAATCAAGGGGACGCCCAAGTTCCGCAGCACCGTGGCTAGGGCTTGGCTGCCGCCCGAGGGCAGCCAGCCGACGACGAGGGTTGGGCGCAGCGCCAGGATGGTTTCCTGGTCGAACTGGATGCCATCGCCGATGCGTGGGATGTCGCGCGCGGCGGGCGGGTAGTCGCTGCTGAGGACGGTGCCGACGATCTCCGCGCCCGCGCCGGCGGCGTACACCAACTCGGTGGCGCTGGGGGCCAGGGTGATGATGCGGTTCGGGGCGCCGTCGGCGGCCACGGCCAGCGGCGGCCTGGCGAATAGCAGGGTTGCGGCCAGGGCGATGGCCAGCCGGATCGCGCCTCGGTGGGACGTGCGCGGTCCGGCCCGGGGCCTTGCCCACCGGTGCGAGGCTCTGCGGCCGGCGTGGACCTTGGCGAGATCCGCCGTCACGGCGCCGCCCTACATCCGCCAGGACAGGTTGACGAATACGTTCGAGCCCGGCGTGTTATAGCCGTCGACCAGTACGTAGTCCTTGTCCAGCGCGTTGTTCCAGCGCACTTGCACCCCCAGGGATTTGCTGAAGTCGTAGGCGGCGATGAGGTTCACGAGGGAATAGCCGCCCAGGCGGACTTTGTTGGCGCCGTCGTCGTAGCGGTTGCCCGTATATTGGTATTCGGCGCCAAGCCTGAGGGCTTGGATGCGATGCTCGGCGCTCAGGTGGAAGACCTGGCGCGCACGGCGCGGGAGCTCGGAGCCCTGGCCAGGTTGCGGGTCGTCGTTGCGTGGGTCGAGGAAATCGGCGCTCGCGCGCAGGGTGGTGTCGCCCAGGCGCTGCTCGGCCGTCAGGGTCAGGCCACGGATGACCGCCTTGTTCAGGTTGCGCATGGTGCCCTCTGTGAAGAACGGGATGGGCTCGGAGACCTGGTAGATGATCAGGTCGTCGATCCGGTTCTCGTACAAGGTCGCGCGCAGGAGCGTGTCGGCCGTCCGGTACTGGATGTGTGCCTCTATGTTGCGCGATTTCTCGGGCTTCAGGTCGGGATTGCCGGCATACGAGCCCACCGGAAAACCCATGAACGTGTAGAGCTCGAAAGGGTAGTAGAGGTCGTTGAAGGTCGGCGCGTGGAAGGCCGTGCTGCCCAGCATGCCGACCTGCAAGGTGTCGGTGAGGTCTAGGTCCAGGCCCAGGCTGTAGGTCGCCCGATTGCCGTAGCCGGTGTAGTTGTCGTTGCGCACGCTGGCCTGAGTGTGCACGCGGTCGAAGCGGCCCTTGTAGATCAGGCCGGCGGCATTGGTGTTTCTGGCATTCTGGTCGTACTGGGTCGAGCCTTGGACGCGTTCTTCCGTGCGTTCGAGCAACAGGGCGATCTGGTGATCCTCCTGCGGCTTGAACGTATTGATCCAGGAGTACTGGCGCCGGATCGCGTTGAAGCGGCTCTGGTAGGCGCGGTCGTCGTAGCTGTCCTTGGCAAAGGAGAGGCGCAGCTCGCTGTCCCACCAGTCGGTGAGGCGGTCGGTGCTGGTGAGGCCATAGGCCTGTTGGCGAGAGAGCGCATAGGCATTCGGGAGGTCGACCCCGGCATCGTAGTCGCCGTCGGTATAGCCGTTGTAAGCGGTCAAGCCAATGCGGTGGCCCGGCGCCCATTGGTGGCCCAGCGTGCCGGACACCGCGTGGTTGCGATAGCCGTCCCGATCCGGGTAGTGTTCGAAATTGGTCTGGTTGGTGGCCTTGAGGCGGCGGGTGGCGTCAAAGCCCTTGCTGCTGCCCGCACTTGCTGAGAAGCTATAGTCCCAGCCGCCCTCGGCGCCTGAGAGGCCCAGGCTGGATTTGGCCGTCTCGTAGGTGCCGTAACCGACGTTGGCCCAGGCCGACAAGGGACGGTCTTGCGCGCCCTTTTTGGTGATGATGTTGACGACGCCGCCGATGGCGTCGGATCCGTACAGGCTGCTGGCGGCGCCGCGCAGGATCTCGATGCGTTCGACCATGGCCGGATCGAGGGCGGGGAATGGCGCCCCGCCCGACGTCGAACCGTTGATCGGCATGCCATCGATCAGCACCAGCGTGTGCTGGGCATTGGCCCCGCGCAGAAAGATGCCGGTGGCTGTCTGTGGGCCACCGCTCTGGGTGAACTGTACGCCGGGCTGGCGGCTGAGGATGTCCGCGATGCCATCGCCGGGGGCTGCCCGCAATTGTTCGGGGCCGATGACGCTGACGTCGCCGACCACGTCGGCCAGGGGCTCGGGGCGGCGGCTGGCGACGACGACGATATCCTGCAGAGACTGGACCTGCGAATCGGGTGTCGTGGGTTGAGTGGTCTGGGCCGTGACGGCCAGGGGGAAGGCACAGAGGATGGCAAGCGCGTGCCGTGGACGGAGGGATGTCATGTGGATATCCTGTATGGCGCGCGTCCCCGCACGCCATGAACGAACGACATTCCCGTCCGCCATGGGGCGGACCCGTCGGGAGAGGCGCCGCATCGATGCCGGTCGCGCTCCGGGAATGGACCAGGGTCGAGACAGGCCGGTATCGGGCTGGCATGCGGAGCATGCGCACCGTTGCGGGGGCAGCACAGTAATGGACCGGCTTTGAGGGCGGGTCGCTCTGTTTCCCGTTTACTTTCGCATCCATTCGCCCATCGGGCGGTGGCCGAAAGCACCTGTTTCGTTGCGAAATATATCACGGCGTCCCTCGGGGCCGGGGGATATCCTGGATGCCAGTGTGCCCGAGCGTGGGCTTGGCATGAGGGCGGAGTCCTCCGCGCGGGGGCCTTTGCCCGCGCCCGACGATACAATGGGACTCTCTTTGCCATTGCTTGCTGGATCGCACCGTGACCTATCCTGCCTTGCCGTACCCCATCGACGCCTACACCCGTGGGGCCGAGTTCGTCCGTTTGCTGACCCAGCGCATCGTCGTGCTGGATGGCGCCATGGGCACCATGATCCAGCAGCACAAGCTCTCGGAGGCCGATTTCCGGGGCGAGCGTTTCGCCGGGCATGGCCGGGACGTCAAGGGCAACAACGAACTGCTCTCGCTGGTGCGCCCGGACGTCATCCGCGGCATCCACGAGGCCTACCTCGAGGCGGGCGCCGACGTGGTCGAGACCAACACCTTCGGCGCCACGCGCATCGCGCAGGGTGACTACGGTCTGCAGGATCTCGCCTATGAAATGAATGTCGTCTCGGCGCGCCTTGCGCGCGAGGCCTGTGACGCGGTGTCCACACCGGACCATCCGCGCTTCGTCGCGGGCGCCCTGGGGCCACAACCCAAGACCGCCTCGTTGTCGCCCGATGTCAACGATCCGGGTGCGCGCAACGTGACTTTCGAGGAGTTGCGCGTCGCCTATACCGAACAGCTCGAGGGTCTGCTCGACGGTGGGATCGACATCGTGCTGATTGAGACGATCTTCGACACCTTGAACGCCAAGGCCGCGATCTTTGCCATCGAGTCGGTGTTCGAGACGCGCGGCGTGCGCCTGCCCGTGATGGTCTCGGGCACGGTCACCGATGCCTCGGGCCGCATCCTGTCGGGGCAGACCGTCGAGGCTTTCTGGAATTCCGTGCGCCATGCGCGACCCGTGACCGTCGGGCTGAACTGCGCCTTGGGCGCCGCGCTGATGCGCCCCTATGTGGCCGAGATCTCCAAGATCAGCGATACCTATGTCTGTGTGTATCCGAACGCCGGCCTGCCCAACCCCATGGCCGAGACCGGCTTCGACGAGACGCCGGCGGACACCTCCAGTTTGCTCGAGGAGTTCGCGCAGGCGGGCCTGGTCAATGTGGTCGGCGGCTGTTGTGGCACCACGCCCGAGCACATCCGCGAAATCGCCCGCAAGGTCCGCGACCTGCCGATGCGGGTGCCGCCGGCGATCCCCGTCAAGACCCGTCTCTCGGGCCTCGAGCCGCTGAACATCGACGACGAGTCGTTGTTCGTCAATGTGGGCGAGCGCACCAATGTGACCGGCAGCAAACAGTTTCTGCGCCTGATTCGAGAGGAAAAATTCGACGAGGCGCTGGCCGTGGCGCGCCAGCAGGTCGAAAACGGTGCCCAGATCATCGACGTGAACATGGACGAGGGCATGCTCGATGCCCTGGTCCTCATGCCGCGTTTCCTGAACCTGCTGGCCTCGGAGCCGGACATCTCCCGCGTGCCGGTGATGATCGACAGCTCGAAGTGGTCCGTCATCGAGGCGGGCTTGCGCTGCGTGCAGGGCAAGTGCGTGGTGAACTCGATCTCGATGAAGGAGGGCGAGGGCCCCTTCATCGAGCATGCGAATCTGTGCCGCAAGTACGGTGCTGCGATCGTGGTGATGGCCTTCGATACCGAAGGTCAGGCCGATTCCCTGCAACGCCGCATCGATATCTGTGCGCGGGCCTACGACATTCTGGTC
Source organism: Castellaniella sp. GW247-6E4 (assembly GCF_040276065.1). Lineage (NCBI taxonomy): Bacteria > Pseudomonadati > Pseudomonadota > Betaproteobacteria > Burkholderiales > Alcaligenaceae > Castellaniella > Castellaniella sp. GW247-6E4. The sequence goes on from NZ_JBELOI010000005.1 coordinate 153,946, forward strand.
AACCAAGTCGGTTTCCCGCCCGAGGACATCATTTTCGACCCCAATGTGTTCGCCATCGCCACCGGCATCGACGAACACAACCACTATGCCGTCGACTTCATCGAGGCCACCGGCTGGATCACCCGCAACCTGCCCCATGCGCGCGTCTCGGGCGGGATCTCGAACGTCAGTTTCTCGTTCCGCGGCAACGAGGCGATGCGTGAGGCCATCCACGCGGTGTTCCTCTATCACGCCATCCGACAGGGCCTGACCATGGGCATCGTCAATGCGGGCCAACTCGGGGTGTATTCCGATCTGGATCCAGCGGTGCGCGACAAGGTCGAGGACGTGGTGCTGGACCGTGCGGATCCTGCCGGGCGCACAGACCCGGCCGATGAGCGCAGCTCGACCGAGCGGCTGGTCGAGCTCGCCGAGACTATCCGGGGGGCGGGCGTCAAAAAGGAGGAGGACCTCACCTGGCGCGAGGGCACTGTGCGCGAGCGCCTGACGCACTCGCTGGTCCATGGCATCACCACCTACATCGTCGAGGACACCGAGGAGGTGCGCCAGGAGATCGCCGCCGAGGGTGGGCGGCCGATCCAGGTGATCGAGGGGCCGTTGATGGACGGCATGAATGTCGTGGGCGACCTGTTCGGCTCGGGCAAGATGTTCCTGCCTCAAGTGGTGAAATCGGCCCGCGTGATGAAGCAGGCAGTGGCCCATCTGCTGCCTTTCATCGAGGAGGAAAAACGCCTGATCGCCGATGCCGGCGGGGACGTTCGCTCCAAGGGCCGGGTGGTCATCGCCACCGTCAAGGGCGACGTGCACGACATTGGCAAGAACATCGTCACCGTGGTCCTGCAATGCAATAACTTCGAGGTCGTCAATATGGGGGTGATGGTGCCGTGCAACCAGAGCCTTGCCAAGGCCAAAGAGGTCGGTGCCGACATGGTGGGCTTGTCGGGCCTGATCACGCCCAGCCTCGAGGAGATGGCTTACGTCGCCTCCGAGATGCAGCGAGACGACTACTTCCTTAGCCGCAAGCTGCCCCTGCTGGTGGGCGGCGCGACGACTAGTCGCGTGCATACCGCCGTCAAGATCGCGCCCAACTACGAAGGACCGGTGATCTACGTGCCAGACGCCAGCCGCTCGGTGGGCGTGGCCACCAACCTGATGTCCGACCGCGCCGATCAATACCTGCAGGAGGTCTCTGAGGAATATGAACTGGTGCGCAAGCGCCACGCACAGCGCAAGTCCACGCCCATCGTCCCCATTGCCCAGGCGCGTGCGGCGCGCCCGGCCATCGATTGGTCGACCTACCAGCCGCCGCGCCCCAAGTTCATCGGACGCCGCGTGTTCAAGCACTACGACTTGTCCGAGATCCTCAAGTTTCTGGACTGGACGCCGTTCTTCCAGACTTGGAGCCTGTTCGGCCAGTATCCCGCCGTCCTCGAGGACAAGGTCGTCGGCGAGCAGGCGCGCAAGCTCTTCGAGGAAGGGCAGGCCATGATGAAGCGCGTCGTCGACGGCCGCTGGCTGACCGCCAATGGCGTGGTCGCCTTCTATCCGGCCAATACCGTCAATGAGGACGACATCGAGATCTATCGCGACGAGACCCGCAGCGAGGTCCTCATGACCTGGCGCAACGTGCGCCAGCAGACGGCCAAGCGCGAGGGCGTCGACAACAAGTGCCTGGCCGACTACATCGCGCCCAAGTCCAGCGGCGTCATGGATTACATCGGCCTGTTCGCCGTCACGGGCGGCATCGGGATCGAGAAATACGAGCAGATGTTCCAGGAGCAGGGCGACGATTACTCGGTCATCATGCTCAAGGCGATCGCCGACCGTCTGGCCGAGGGGTTCGCCGAGACCCTGCATGCCCGCGTGCGCCGCGATTTGTGGGGCTACGTCCCCGACGAGGCCATGAGCAACGAGGACATCATTGCCGAGAAATACCAGGGCATCCGCCCGGCGCCCGGCTATCCCGCCTGTCCCGAGCACGTGGTCAAGCGCCGGATGTTCGAGGTCCTCGAATGCGAGGAGATCGGCATGCTGCTGACCGAGGGCTTCGCGATGTATCCGGCCTCGAGCGTCAGCGGCTTCTACCTCAGCCACCCCAGGTCCCAATACTTCAACGTCGGCAACATCGGCGCCGACCAGGTCGAGGATTATGTGCGCCGCAGCGGCCGCGATGAGGACGACGTGCGCCGTTCGCTGGCGAGCACCTTGCGCTGATGGCGACGGGCGACGGCAAGGACCATACTGCGCGGCGCAAGGCGCTGGGCGAGTTCCTGCGCAGCGCCCGCGCCCGGATCAGCCCCGCGGACCACGGCCTGCCCGCGGGAGGGCGCCGCCGCACGCCCGGCCTGAGGCGCGAGGAGCTCGCCCAGCTTTGCGGCATCAGTGCCACCTGGTATACCTGGATCGAGCAGGGCCGCGACATCTCAGTGTCGCCCGAGGTCTGGCGCCGCCTGGCCGATGCCCTGGCGCTGGCCCGCGCCGAGCGCCATTACGTGTTCGACCTGGCCGAGTGCGCCGATCCCCAAGGCGCACGCCATGACGCCGTGGCGCTGCCCGAGGGGCTGGCCGGGTGCGTCGACAGCATCCACTGTCCGGCCTACATCCTCGATCGTCGCTGGAATCTGCTGGCGAGGAACGACGCCCTGCTGCGCGTGTTCGATGGCTGGCCCGATCGCAGCGCCCAACCCAATCTGCTGCACTATATCTTTCTGGACCCCGCCGCCCGCGAACTGGTCGTGGACTGGGAGCGCCGGGCGAGCCGGGTCGTCGCCGAATTTCGCGCCGATGTGGGCGCTCACGCCGAGGATCCCGACATTCAGGCGCTGGTGGCCGACTTGCGCATGGGCAGCCCGCTGTTCGCCCATTGGTGGACGCGTCACACCGTGGTCGATCGCGAGGGGGGGCTGCGCGAGTTCCGTCATCCGCGCGACGGCATCCTGCGTTTCCGTCAGTTCACCTTCCGCCTGGCCACGCGCCAGGACTGCAAGCTGGTCATGCTGCTCGAGGATCCGGACGGCCCCGACTCAGGCGGCTGAACGCGTCGGCGCGCGGCCTTGCAGGTCCCGGCCGGCATGTGCGGGCAGGCGTGCGAACGACAGGGCCGAGGCCGCCACGATCAGGGCCGTCACCACGAATCCCCAGATCACGTCGATCAGCGCCAGCGTGTCGCCGCCGCGCCAGGCCATGCTGAGGTTCAAAGAGACGGCCGCGCAGGCGACCCCCAGGCTGATCCCCAGTTGCTGGGACATGGAGGCGAAGCTGCTCGCGCGGCTCATTTGCGCCGAGTCCAGGTCCGCGTAGGTCAGGGTATTGACGGCGGTGAACTGCAGCGAGCGGAAGAATCCGCCGATCAGCAGGATGCCCATCATCAGCCAGACCGGCGTGTCGGCGCGAAAGAACCCGCAGGCGCCGACGAAGACCGCCGTCAGCAGCGCGTTGCCGATCAGCACCCGGCGAAAGCCGAAGGCGCGCACGATGGGCGTGGCCACGAGCTTCATGATCATGGCGCCGGCGGCCGAGGTAAAGGTGATCAGGCCGGCCGAGAACGGCGACAGGCCGAAACCCACCTGCAGCATGATGGCCAGCAGGAACGGTGATGCCCCGATGGCGAAGCGGCACAGGTTGCCGCCCAGTACCGAGACCGCGAAGGTCTGCGTGCGCAGCAGGCTCAGGTCGATGATGGGATACGCGACGTGGCGCGCATGACGGATGTACAGCAGGCCGCACACCAGTCCCAGGGTGAACAGGCCAGCGAGTTGGGCGGGTGGCAGATTTCCGTGCCCCAGGGCCTCGAGGCTGGAGACCAGCGCCGCCAGCGAAACTGCGCTGAGGATGAAGCCCAGCCAGTCCAGGCGCGGCCGGGTCGCTGGGATGTCCCGGGGGATGAATTTCAGCACCAGGGCAATGCCCAGCAGTCCCACGGGGATATTGATCAGGAAAATCCAGTGCCAGGTGGCGTAGGTCACCAGGAAGCCACCCAGGGGCGGTCCGATCACCGGGCCCATCAGGGCCGGCAGCGACAGGAAGGCCATGGCTTTGAGCAGTTCGGCCTTGGGGACCATGCGCAGCAGGATGATGCGCCCGACCGGGACCATCATGGCGCCGGCCGCGCCCTGCGCCACGCGGGCGGCGACGAGCTGGGCCAGGTCCTGCGCCCCGGCGCAGGCCACCGAGCTGAGCGTGAACAGTGCGATGGCGGCCATGAACACCCGCCGCGAGCCAAAACGGTCGGCCGCCCAGCCGCTGATCGGGACGAAGACCGCGACCGCCAGAAGATATGCGGTGATGGTGACATTCATGCGCACCACCGTGGTCTCGAAGGCGCGGGCCATCACGGGCAGGGCCGTGGCCACGACGGTCGAATCGAGCATCTGCATGAACAGCGCGCAACTGACGATCAGCGGGATCATCCGGACGGCGTGGGGGCCGGCGGCGGGCGGACGGGGGGATTCCGAGGGCGAGGCTGACATCTGGAGGCTTGGATCCGCCCGGGTGAAGTAAACTGGGCGCATCGATCAATCGATCGGATATGGCGATATTATGGCAAATAACTTTGAATCCGAGCTGACACAGTTCCTGAAGCAGTACAAAACCGATCGCAGCGACACCGAGGCCCGTCAGCGCGCCGGCCGGGGCCGGCTGTGGGACAAGTTCATCGATCCCGAGCTCCAAGAGGGTTACAAGGCCTCCCGCGTGCCTCAGGATCCCTACGTCTATTACCAAAAGAGCTGACGCGGCTCATGCGCGCGCCGGATGAGGCCCAAGGGCTGGCGGACCTGGTGACTCCGGAAATCGACAGTACTCCCGACGTCGTCGACAGCGTGGCCCTGGCCCGCCTGTACGGCGAGCCGCTGTTTTCCATTCCCCAGGATCTCTACATCCCGCCGGACGCCCTCGAGATCTTCCTCGAGGCCTTCGAGGGGCCGCTGGACCTGCTGCTCTACCTGATCCGTAAACAGAATTTCAACGTTCTGGACATTCCCATGGCGGAGGTCACGGCGCAATACCTGACCTACGTAGAGCAGATTCGCGAGGGCAATCTCGAGCTGGCCGGCGAATACTTGCTGATGGCCGCCATGCTGATCGAGATCAAGTCGCGCATGTTGCTGCCGGTGCGCAAGTCCGATACCGGCCAAGAGGTCGAGGACCCGCGCGCCGAGCTGGTCCGCCGCCTGCTCGAATACGAACGCATGAAGCTCGCCGCCCAGCGGCTCGACGCCCTGCCGCAGATCGGGCGTGATTTCCAGGCGGCCCACGCTTTTGCCGATCTGCGCGCCGAGCGCGTGCTGCCCGAGGTGTCGGTGGCCGACTTGCGCGAGGCCTGGGCACAGATCATGCGCCGCGCCCACCTCAACGCCCATCATCGCATCACGCGGGAACAACTCTCTGTGCGCGATCACATGAGCCGCATCCTGCGACGCCTCTCGGATGTGCGTTTCATGGAGTTCACCGAGCTGTTCATGGAGCGCATCCGCGAGGGGGACGCGGTCGCCGTGGTCGTGGTGCATTTCCTCGCGCTGCTCGAGCTCGCGCGCGAGTCGCTGCTGGAAATCACCCAGGCGGCGCCCTATGCGCCGCTGTACGTCAGACTGTCATATACTCGCTCGGCCTGACTATTCCAGGCACCCCGGAGGAACGCCTTGAAAGTCGTCCACACCATCGAAGCCCTGCGCGACCAGTTGCGTGGCCAACTGCGGGCGGCCTTCGTCCCGACCATGGGCAACCTGCACGACGCCCACCTGTCCCTGATGCGCCTCGCGCGTCAGCACGGCGATCCGGTGGTGGCGAGCATTTTCGTCAACCGTCTGCAGTTCGGGCCGAACGAGGATTTCGATCGGTATCCGCGCACCCTGGCCGAGGACATCGCCAAGCTCGAGCGCGCGCGCGATGTCTATGTGCTGTTCGCGCCCGACGAGCGCGAAATGTATCCTGAACCCCAGAATTTCCGCATCCAGCCCGGCGATGCGCTGGGCAAGATTCTCGAGGGCGAGTTCCGGCCCGATTTCTTCGTCGGTGTCAGTACGGTTGTGCTCAAGCTGTTTTCCTGCGTCCAGCCGCGCGTGGCGGTGTTCGGCAAAAAGGACTATCAGCAGTTGATGGTCGTGCGCGCCATGTGCCGCCAGTTCCAGTTGCCCGTCGAGATCATGGCGCACGAGACCGTGCGCGACGCCGACGGCCTAGCCCTGTCCTCGCGCAACCGCTTCCTCAGCCCGGCGGAGCGCGCCGAGGCGCCGAATCTATACGGCGCGTTGCAGCGCGTGCGCGACACGGTGCTGGGGGGCGATACGGACTTGCAGGCCATCGAGGGCGAGGCCCGGCGGGCGCTGGACGCCCGCGGCTGGCGCGTCGATTACATTTCCCTGCGGCGCCAGCGCGATCTGTTGCCGCCCGATCCGGACGAAATCCGAGCTGGCGAGCCCCTCGTGGTCCTGGCCGCGGCGCGCCTGGGTGCCACGCGCCTGATCGACAACCTCGAGCTCTAGCCACCGACGCAGCACGGCCGCGCACGCGGGGCGTGACCTTGTGCCGCCTGTCAGGACTGGCAGCTTATCGCGCCCGACCGTCCCATGACAGAATCCCCTGGACGTTAAGCATCCACGGAGCCAGTCATGTCGCAGTCGGCCGCTTTATTCCATATTCGCGAGGAACAGGCTTCGCCATTCAGCATCCTGACGCGGCGCGAGCGCGACGTCCTCGCCTACGTGACCCGGGGCACGCCCAACAAGGTGATTGCCGCCGAGCTCGGTGTCTCACAGCGCACGGTCGAGGCGCACCGCGCGCGAATTTTCGAAAAAATGCACGTGCGCAACGCGGTCGAGCTGACCCACCGCTATCTGTACTGGCAACTGGCCGCGGACGAGACGCTGGGCATCGAGGCCCAGTCCCCGCGCTTGGCCGGATAGCCGGGACCCGGCCGACTCAACCCTCTCCGGGGCGGGTGCAGGCCTGGGCGGGGTGCCCGGACAGCTCATCGATCGGATCGATGTCGGCCTGGCGCGTCAGCGTGTAATCCAGCAAGGGGCGGTGGCCATCCACCATGAGGACGCGCAGGGTGCTGTTCGAGGCGAATTCCATCTGGGCCCGGGTGCGCTCGCCGATTTGCAGCAGGATTCGCAAGGGCTTGTCGCTGGTCAGGTACCAGCAACCCATCCGGGTGCTGGTCTTTGCGGTGTCGACCGTGACGCTGCGCGCGCGCCACTGACCGTCCGGAGCCAGGGTCAGTGTCATGCGCGAGGCCGGGCATTGCATGCCTTCGGCGCAGGGCACCGTTCCCAAATAGGTGTGTGTGTCAGCCAGGGGTGCCGGGGTGGCCGCTGGCGTCTGCGCGGCGGGCGTGTCCGCCGAGTCCCGGCCGCCCGCCTGGGGCGGATTGCCCCGAGTGTCGGGCCCGAACCCCAATTGGATCTGCGCGGGCGCGACGATATCGGTACCGCCCTGGGCGCGATGCATGGCGTCCGATGCGGTGCCAGCGGCCGCGGGCTGATAGTAGCCGGGCTCGCGTTGTTGGGCGCAGGCTCCCAGCAGGATCAGCAGGGCGGGCGCGAGGGCCCGCCGGTACAGTCGTCGTGTGGCATGGGCTGAAATGCGCATGAAGGGGCTCCGAATCTGAAACTCGCATTCTACGCATTTGCGGAGAGCTTGGCGATGGAGGCGGCCGGCGGCGCCCGGTCCGAGTAGGGCGCCTGTGCCTGCCGGGCGGCCTGCGGTACAGTCATGGTCTCGGCATTCACAGGAGCTCGCCAGGTATGTTTTCCGTCGGCCTGACCGGAGGCATAGGGTCCGGCAAATCGCAGGTGGCCGACCTTTTGGCCGAGTGGGGTGCGGCCGTCGTCGATACCGATCGGATCGCCCACGCTTTGACGGCGCCTGGCGGCGAGGCGATCGAGGCGATCCGCGCCCGCTTCGGGGCGGCCGCGATCGGCGCGGACGGCGCCATGGATCGCGCCTGGGTGCGCGCGCGCGTGTTCGAGGATCCCGCGGCGCGCCACAGCCTCGAGGCGATCCTGCATCCGTTGATCGACCGTGTGACACGCGAGCAGGCCGCGCGGGCGCGCGGCTGTTACCTGGTCTACGTCGTGCCGCTGCTGGCCGAGAGCGGGCGCTGGCGCGACCGTGTCGACCGGATCTGCGTCGTCGATTGCGATCCCGTGACTCAGGTGCGGCGCGTCCAGGCCCGCAGCGGGCTGACGCGGCAGGCCATTGAGCGTATTATGTCCGTGCAAGCCTCGCGGGAAGAACGCTTGGCGATCGCGGATGATGTCGTGCTCAATGATGGGTCGACAAGTCTGGACGAGCTGGTGTGCCGTACCCGTGCCATCCATGATTTTTGGCGCGCGCGGGCCGCGTGCCGATCCGGCGGCAGCTCCAGTCACGAATAGGGTGAGTAGCGCGTGGTTCTATACGAGTACCCCTGCAACGAACGGGTCCGGACTTTTCTCAGAGTCGAGCATCTGTTCGATCGCTTGTTCTTCTTTGCGCAGGGCGAGGACGCGCGCTGCCACCAGGTCGCAATGGCGACCCTTTTTGATCTGCTGGACATCTGTGATCGGGCGGACCTGCGCACGGCGGTGCTGCAGGACCTGGACCGCCACCGCAGCGCCCTGTCCGCGCTGCGCGAGCATCCCGGCGTGGACGGCGCCATGGTGGACAGCCTGTTGGTGCAGATTCAGACGGCGGTCGCCGAGTTGGGTGGGCAGGGGCGTATTGGCCAGTGTCTGCGCGACAACGAGTGGCTGGTCAGCCTGCGCGGCAGGGTGATGGTGCCCGGTGGCTCCTCGCAGATCGACATGCCGTCCTACCACGCCTGGCAGATCCGGCCCGCCGATGCGCGCGCCCGCGACCTGGCCCGCTGGATCGATCCATTCCTGCCCCTGTATCGGGCCATGGCCATGATCCTGCGGCTGTTGCGCGATGCGGGCGATGCCCAGGACCAGCGCGCCGTACAGGGCGCTTACCAAGAAATGCTGGGCGGCAAGACCTTCCAGCTCCTGCGGGTCTGGGTCGACGAAGCCCTCCAGGTTTTTCCCGAGATCAGCGCCAACAAATACGTGATCTGGGTGCGGTTTTCCAACCAGGACACGGAACTCAAGCCCCAGCCCGCGGCGCGCGACATCGGATTCCGGCTCGCCCGCTGTAATATTTAGGCTGTTTTCAGCGAGGCGGGAGCCGGTCGTCGGCACCGGCAAGCCTCCTGCATGCCGGAGATTCATATGGTGGTTTCCACGATGCGGCCGAGGATGCGCCGCCGGCCCTGGTTGTTTGGGGCGGTGATCGTCCTGGCCGGATTGGCTGTGGCAGTTTGGTGGTATGGGCGCGGGGGCTCGGAGGGCCCGGGCCGCCCAGGCGGATTCGGAGGGCGGGCGATGGCCACGCCGGTGCGGGTGGCGCAGGCCCAGGAGGGCTCCGTCGCCCGCCTGCTCGACGCGATCGGCACGGTCACCTCCAGTGGCACCGTCACCGTGCGCCCCAGGGTCGACGGCCTGCTCGAGTCACTTGCTTTCGAGGATGGGCAGGTGGTCCGAGCGGGCGACGTGCTGGCGCGCATTGATCCCGAACCCTTCCAGATTCAGCTCGACCAGGCCCTGGGCCAGCAGGCTCAGCACGCGGCACAGCTTGCCAATGCCCAGCGCGACCTCAAACGCTACGAGCAATTGTTCAAGCAGGATTCGGTGGCGCGCCAGCAACTCGATACTGCGCGTGCGCAGGTCCTCGAACTCCAGGGTCAGGCGCGCATCGACCAGGCGGCGGTCGAGGATGCGCGGCGGCAGTTGGGTTATACACGGATCCTCGCGCCGATCGATGGACGCCTGGGCCTGCGCAAGGTGGATGCGGGCAATATGGTGCATGCCTCGGATGCGGACGGCCTGGTGGTGATTACTCGCAGCCATCCGATCGACGTGGTGTTCGCCGCGCCTCAGGCCCGGCTCGACGAACTGCTGGCGGGGCAATCGGCGGGCGGCGGCCTGGTGGTCGAGGCCCTGGCCCGCGAGGGCGACCGCGTCCTCGCGCGGGGCACTCTGGCGGCGATCGATAACCAGATCGACGTCTCCACGGGCACGATCAGCCTCAAGGCGCGCTTTACCAACGAGGACGATGCGCTGTTTCCCAACCAGTTCGTCAACGTGCGCCTCTATCTGGGCGAGCAGCGCGGCGTCGTCGCGCCGGTGCGCGCGGTGCAGCGCGGTTCGGTGGGTGCGTTCGTCTATCGGGTCGACGCGCAGCAGCGCGCGCATGTGGTGCCAGTGCGCGTGGGCACGACCGATGGCGAGCGCATCCTCGTCGAGGAGGGGCTGCAGGCCGGTGATCAAGTGGTGATCGATGGCACCGACCGATTGCGTGAGGACAGCCCGGTCGAGATCGTGACCGCGGACCCGCAGGCGGCTCCGGGGCGCAGTCGGTGAATCTGTCGCGCCCCTTTATCCTGCGTCCGGTCGCCACGACCCTGGCGATGATCGCCCTGGCGCTCACGGGCCTGATGGGATATCGCGAGCTGCCGGTATCGGCGCTGCCCCAGGTGGATTTCCCGACCATCCAGGTCACCACCCTGTATCCGGGCGCGGGCCCCGACGTGATGACGGCGCTGGTCACCTCGCCGCTCGAGCGCCAGTTCGGGCAAATGCCCGGCCTGGCTCAGATGCTGTCCACCAGTTCGGGCGGCTCCTCGCGCATCACCCTGCGCTTCGACCTGGACTTGCCGCTGGCCGTGGCCGAGCAGGAGGTCCAGGCGGCGATCAATGCGGCCTCCAATCTGCTGCCGGTGGACATGCCCTCGCCGCCGGTCTACAACAAGGTCAATCCCGCCGACGCGCCGGTGATGACCTTGGCCGTGACCTCGCCCACGCTGCCGCTGCACGAGGTGCGTGACCTGATCGACGTGCGCGTGGCCCAGAAGCTCTCGCAAGTGTCGGGGGTGGGTCTGGTCAGCGTAGTCGGGGGTCAGCGTCCGGCGGTGCGTATCCAGGCCAATCCGCAGGCGCTGGCTGCCCACGGCCTGACGCTAGCCGATTTGCGCACGGCGGTGACCCGGGCCAACGTCAATCAGCCCAAGGGGAACCTCGATGGCCCACAGCGCTCGATCACCATCAGCGTCAACGATCAACTGAGCGATCCGAGCGAGTACGAGGCGCTGATTCTGGCCTACGAGAACGGCGCGCCGCTGCGGCTGCGCGACGTGGCCACGGTGCGCCGCGACGCCGAGAACGTTCAGCAGGCCGCCTGGTTCGGCCGCTCGCCGGCGATCCTGCTGAACATCCAGCGCCAGCCCGGCGCCAACGTGATCGAGGTGGTCGACGATGTGCGCGCGCTGCTGCCGTCCTTGCGGCAGGGCCTACCCATCGGGGTGGATGTGGCGGTGGCCTCGGATCGCACGCACACGATCCGGGATTCGGTCGAACACGTGCAGATCGAGATGCTGCTGGCCATCCTCTTGGTGGTGGCGGTGACGTTCGTGTTCCTGCGCACCTGGCGCGCGACCTTGATCCCCGGCATCGTCGTGCCGCTATCACTGGTGGGGACCTTCGGGCTGATGCTCTTGATGGGTTTCAGCATCAACAACCTGACCCTGATGGCGCTGACGATCGCCACGGGCTTCGTGGTGGACGACGCCATCGTGATGATCGAGAACATCGCGCGGCACATGGAGGGCGGGCAGAACGCCTTGCAGGCGTCCTTGCGCGGCGCGCGCCAGATCGGCTTCACGCTGGTGTCCCTGACCCTGTCGCTGATCGCCGTGCTGATCCCGTTGCTGTTCATGAGCGATGTCGTGGGGCGGCTGTTTCGCGAGTTTGCGGTGACGCTCGCGGTGGCGATCCTGCTCTCGCTGCTGATCTCGCTCACGCTCACGCCCATGATGTGCGCGCGCATGCTGCGCCCGGAGGACGAGGCGGCCCAGAGCCGCTTCCAGCGGTGGTCGGCCGATGCGCTGAAAAGCCTGGTCGACTGGTACGACAGGGGCCTGCGATGGGTGCTGGACCACCAGCGCGCCACCCTGTGGGCGGCCGTCGCCACCTTGTTCGTGACGGCGGGCCTGTATGCCGGCATACCCAAGGGTTTTTTTCCACAACAGGACACCGGGGCGATCCAGGCCATCACGCAGGGGCCGCAAACGGCGTCGTTTGCCGCCATGTCGGCCCTGCAGCGCGCGGCGGTCGACCGGGTCCTGCGGGACCCGGACGTCGAGGCCGTGTCCTCGTTCATCGGCATCGATGGCTCGAACACCACCCTCAATACCGGACGCATGCAGATCGCCCTCAAGCCGCTGGCCGAGCGTGATGCCCGGGCGCGGGACATCATGGACCGCCTGGGCGAATCCCTGCGCGGCATCCCGGGCCTCGAGATCTACATGCAGCCGCTCCAGGAGCTGTCGGTCGAGGATCAGGTCAGCCGTACGCAGTATCAGATGACCCTGTCCAACCCGGATCAGGCGGTGCTCGATGACTGGACGCCACGCCTGGTCGAGACCCTGCGCGACCTGCCGCAACTGCGCGACGTGACCGACGATCTGCAGAATCGTGGCCTGGGGGTGTCGGTGCGTGTCGACCGCGATGCCGCCGCCCGCCTGGGCGTGACGCAGGCCGCGATTGACGACGCCATCTATGACGCCTTTGGCCAGCGCCTGATCTCTACCATTTACACACAGTCGGCTCAGTATCGCGTGGTGCTGGAGGCCGGCGGCGCGATGAAGCAGTCCGGCCCCGAGTCCCTCAATCATGTGTACGTCGCCACGAGCGGCGGTGGGGTGACCCCGCTGTCGAGCGTGGCCCGGTTCGAGCAGGGCCCCGCGCAACTGGCCGTGCAGCGCCTGAGCCAGTTTCCGGCCGTGACCGTGTCCTTCAACCTGGCGCCGGATGCCGCCCTGTCCGATGCGGTCGCGGCCATCGACCAGGCCCGCGAGGCGCTGGGCATGCCCGAGTCGGTGGACCTGCGCTACCAGGGCGCGGCGCATGCATTCCAGGCGTCGCTCTCGAGCACGCTGTGGCTATTGCTGGCGGCGGTGGTCACGATGTACATCGTCCTGGGCGTCCTGTACGAGAGCACCATCCATCCCGTCACCATTCTCTCGACCCTGCCGTCGGCCGCCATCGGCGCCTTGACCGCGCTGTGGCTGGCGGGGCTGGAACTGGACATGATCGGGGTGATCGGCATCATTCTCCTGATCGGCATCGTCAAGAAGAACGCCATCCTCATGATCGACTTCGCGCTGGAGGCGCAGCGCGAGCGCGGCTTGGAGCCGCAGGCCGCCATTCATGAGGCCGCGCTGCTGCGCTTTCGGCCCATTCTCATGACCACCCTGGCGGCGTTCTTCAGCGCCGTCCCGCTGGTGTTCGCCTCGGGTTCCGGCGCCGAGCTGCGCCAGCCCCTGGGGCTGGCGATGATCGGTGGTCTGCTGTGCAGCCAGGTGCTGACGCTGTTCACGACGCCGGTGATCTACTTGTGGTTCGAGCGGTTGGCGCGGCGGCGCCGGGCAGCGGACCAGGCGATCGCGCCATGAGGTTTTTCGCCCTGTTCCTGCGCCGCCCGGTGGGCACGAGCCTGCTGTGTCTGGCCATGGTGCTGGCGGGTGCCCTTGCCCTGCGGTTTCTGGCGGTCGCGCCGCTGCCGCAGGTTGATTTCCCCATGATCTCGGTGCAGGCGTCCCTGCCGGGCGCCAGTCCCGAGACCATGGCCTCCAGTGTGGCCATGCCCTTGGAACAATCGCTGGGTTCGATCGCCGGCCTGAGCGACATGAGCTCGCGCAGCAGCGAGGGATCGACACGCATTTCCCTGATGTTCAATCTGGATCGCGACGTCAACGACGCGGCGCGCGACGTGCAGGCGGCGATCAATGCAGCGCGGCCCTTGCTGCCGACGGGCATGCGCGGCAGCCCGACCTACAACAAGGTCAATTCCTCCTCCTCGCCCATCATGACCCTGGCCCTGACCTCGGGCACCGCCACGCGCGGCGAACTCTACGATCTGGCGGCCACCGTGCTGGCGCAGAAGCTCGCGCAGATCAACGGGGTGGGCGAGGTCACTGTCGGCGGCAGTTCGCTACCGGCGGTGCGCGTGTCGCTGAGCCCACGCGCCTTGGAGGCTGCGGGCATCGCGCTCGATACGGTTCGCGAGTCGCTGCGCGATGTGAATTCCCTGAGACCCGGCGGCGTGGTCGAACGCGGGGCCTACCAGTGGCAGGTGGACTCCGCGGGCCAGTTGACCCGGGCCGCGGACTACACCCATTTGATCGTGGCGTGGCGCGACGGACGGCCCGTGCGACTGTCGGACGTCGCCCGGGTCGAGGATTCGGTCGAGGACACCAACCAGGTGGGCTACTTCAACGACCGTCCCGCCGTGCTGCTGATCATTCGCCGCCAGACCGATGCCAACATCATCGACACCGTGGATTCGATCCGCGAGCGGCTGCCCGCCTTGCAGGCGCTGCTGCCCGACAGCGTCACGCTGTCGATTGCGCAGGACCGTACGCCCAGCATCCGCGCCTCGCTTTACGAGGCGGAATTGACGCTGGTGCTGGCCGTCATCCTGGTGGTGGCGGTGGTGCTGGTCTTCCTCGGGCACTGGCGCGCGGCCCTGATCCCGGCGGTCGCGGTGCCGGCTTCATTGTTGAGCACCTTCAGCCTGATGTGGTGGTTTGGCTTCACACTCAATACGATCTCCTTGATGGCGTTGATCGTGGCGACGGGCTTCGTGGTGGACGACGCCATCGTGGTGCTCGAGAACATCATGCGCCACATCGAGCGCGGCATGCGCCCGGGCCGTGCCGCGCTGCGCGGCGTCAGCGAAGTCGGCTTCACGGTGCTGGCCATGAGCCTCTCGCTGGTGGCGGTGTTCATTCCCCTCTGGCTGGTGGGCGGCCTGGTCGGGCGCCTGTTCAAGGAATTCGCCGTGACCCTGTCGGCCGCCATCATGGTGTCGCTGCTGATTTCGGTGACGCTCACGCCAGTGATGGCGGCGCGGCTGCTGCGCCCGGAGGACCAGGCCCGCGAGACACGACCCAATGCGCTCATGCGGGTGCTACGGCATCTGGGCGAGGCGTGCTGGCGGGGCTACCGACGCTCGCTGCGCTGGTCCCTGGATCACGCGCGCCTGGTGCTGATCCTGCTGGTGGCCACGATCGGCCTGAACGTGTTCCTGTATGCCAGTATTCCCAAGGGGTTCTTTCCGCAGCAGGACACCGGACAGTTAATGGGGTTCTTCCGGGTCGATACCGGGACGTCCTTCGACCAGACCCAGGCGCGGCTGGATTTCTTTCGCAAAATCCTGTTGGCCGATCCGGATGTGGATAGCGTCACGGCATACGCCGGCGGCCGCGGCGGCAGCAATTCGAGTTTCATTCAAATCCAGCTCACCCCCCTGGAGAGCGGCCGTGCCCCGGCCTCCCGGATCGTCGATCGCCTGCGCGGCAAGTTCGAGCACGTGCCCGGCGCGCGCATGTTCCTGGTGCCGCAACAGGATATTTTCGTGGGCCATTCCTCGCGCTCGGGCTCTTACAGCTATATGCTGATGAGCAGCGAGCTACCCGTGCTGACCACCTGGATGCCCAGGGTGCGCGATGCGATCGCGAGCTTGCCGGAACTCGTGGACGTGGACCAGGACGTCGAGGACAAGGGCCGGCGCGTCGAGCTGCAGGTCGACCGGGACGCGGCGCGGCGCCAGGGGATCCAGATGTCCGACCTGGCCGACGTATTGAACAACGCGTTCAGCCAGCGGCAGGTGGCGGTGATCTACGGGGCGCTGAATCAATATCACGTGGTGATGGGCGTCGAGGCGCGTGATGCGCGCGATATCGGCTCGCTGCAGGCGCTGCACGTCATCAATGCCGAGGGCGAGGCGGTGCCGTTGACGGCGTTCGTGAGCATCGGCGAGGGCAACGCGCCGCGCTCGGTCAATCACCAGGGCCTGCTGGCCGCGGATTCGATTTCCTTCGGACTGGCGCCGGGCGTGTCGCTGGATGAGGCCTTGCGCGCGATCGATGGCGCAGTCGCGCGCATCAACCTGCCGACCCACCTGGTCCAGGCGGGGCTGGACCAGAGTTCGAGCCTCATGCGCGACGCCGTCGCGCAGCAGCCCCTGATGCTGCTCGCCGCGCTGGTGGCGATGTACATCGTGCTGGGCATGCTCTACGAGAGCACCATCCATCCCATTACAATCCTGTCGACGCTGCCATCGGCGGGGGTGGGCGCCTTGCTGGCCCTGCGCATGGCCGGCATGGAGTTCACCCTCATCGCGCTGATCGGGGTGTTCCTGCTGATCGGCATTGTCAAGAAGAACGCCATCATGATGGTGGATTTTGCCTTGCAGGCACAACGCCGCGACGGCCTGGGTCCGCGTGAGGCGATCTTTGAGGCGTGCCTGGCGCGGTTCCGGCCGATCATGATGACCACCTTCTCGGCGATGCTGGGCGCCTTGCCGCTGGTGTTGGCGTCGGGCGCGGGGGTCGAGATGCGCCAGCCACTGGGGCTGACGATACTCGGCGGCTTGCTGGTCAGCCAGGTGCTCACGCTCTACACTACGCCCGTCGTTTATCTGTATATGGATCGTCTACGTGGTCAGCGCCGGCTGGAAGGGGGACTGGAACGTGCGGGCTCGTAGTCTGGCGGGCCGCGTTCGCGCGGCGATCCTGGCGGGTGCCTGTGGTCTGCTGGCCGCCTGCGCGTCGGGGCCGGACTACCAGCGCCCCGCCCTGGACATCGGCACCGCTTATCGACATGCGCCCGAGGGGCAGTGGCGCCGCGCCCAGCCGGGCGGGGCGGCCTTGGCCGCCGACTGGTGGCGGCTGTTCGGCGACGCGGACCTGGGGGCATTGATGGCATCCCTGAACCGGGACAACCTGGATATCGCCCGTGCCGAGGCCCAGTACCGACAAGCGCGCGCGACCCTCGATCGGGCGCGGGCCGGCTTGTTCCCCACTGTGGGGGCTTCGGGAACCTACGAGCGGGCGGGCCGGGGCAATGCGACGGCCGACAACCCTTCCAACGAATATGGCGTCTCGATGTCGGTGAGTTGGGAGGTCGATCTCTGGGGCAAGGTGCGTCGCGGCATCGAGGCCGGGCGCGCCGGGTTGGGCGCGGGCGCCGCCGATCTGGCCGCCGCGCGCCTGAGCATGCAATCCACCCTGGCTCAAACCTATTTCGCCGTCAGGGCCAACGAGGCGCAGGCTGCGCTGTTGGACCGCACGGTCGAGGAATACGAACGCGCCCTGCGGATGACCCGCAATCGCTATGCGGCCGGTGTGGCATCGTCCGCCGACGTGGCGGCCGCCTCGGCGCAACTGGACAATGCGCGCACTCAGAGGATACGGCTGGGCTGGCAGGGCGAGCAGCAAGTCAATGCGGTTGCCGTGCTGCTCGGACGCACGCCCGCGTCATTCACGATGCCGGCGGGCGCCGGGGTGCCCAAGGTGCCGACGGTGCCCGCCGGCATCCCCTCGACCTTGCTCGAGCGCCGGCCGGACGTGGCGGCGTCCGAACGGCGGGCCGCCGAGGCCAACGCGCAGATCGGCGTCGCCGAGGCTGCCTGGTTTCCGGATCTCACGCTGGGGGCGCAGGCCGGGTACCGGGCGGCCGAGTTTGTCGACTGGCTGAGCGCTCCGGCCCGTTTCTGGACCCTGGGCCCCACCCTGGCGCTGACCCTGTTCGATGGCGGCGCGCGGCGGGCGGATGTCGAGTCGGCGCGAGCGGGCTACGACGCCCAAGCCGCCGCCTACCGCCAGACCGTCCTCGATGCGGTGCGCGAGGTCGAGGATGCGCTTGCGCAGACCGATGCCATGGTGCGCGAGCAGGCGACGCAGGCCCGAGCGCTCGAGGCGGCGCGCGAGACCCTGCGCCAGATCACGAACCAGTATCAGGCCGGCCTGGTGGATTATCTGAGCGTGGTCCAGGCGCAGACCAGCGCGCTGTCGGCGGAGCAGTCCGCGCTCGACCTGCGGGCCCAGCGGCTGCAGGCGACCGTACAGCTCGTTGCCGCCCTGGGCGGCGGGTGGGAGGGCCTGCCTCGGCCGCTGCCGCCGGATGATGATCCCCTGGCCAGCGGCAGCGAGCCTTAGGGGCTGTCAACGCGGTCGACGTCCGCGCGAGGGTGCGTCCCCTGTGGGGGGGCTGGCAGGTCCCAGCGTTCCGCGTATCGCGGCGATGCCGTGCGCTCCGTGTCGGCGGGCGGTCTCGGCGGTGTCGGCGGATTGGCCGCCCAGGGCAAAGACCGGCCGTCCGGCCGGGGCGGCCAGGGCCTGAAAATCCATCCAGCCCAGCGGCGCCTTGCCGGCGTGGCTGGGCGTGTCCAAGACGTGCCCCAGGACCAGGAAGTCCGCCTCCAGGGCCCGCGCGTGGGCGATGTCGCGCGCGTCGTGCGCCGAGACCGCGAGCATGCCTGGCGGGCGGGCGTCCGTATCCGCGAGGCTGGCGGCGTCCGCGGCGCGCAGGTGCACCCCGTCGGCGCGCGTCCACCAGTCCCGCGGGTGCACGCTGTTGACCAGGCAGGGCGCCGCGTGCCGCCGGCAGAGAGCCCGCGTGGCCTCGAAAGCGGTCGCCAGCGAGGCGTGATCCCCCCGCCAGCCGGGTTCCCTGAACTGGACCAGGCGCGGGCCGGTGCGCAGCTCGTCCTCCAGCCGGGACAGCCAGCCGGCCAGGCCCTCGGGGCCGCCGATCGCGCTGATCCGGTAACGGGTGGGCAGGCGCAGCCATTTCAGCGGGGGCGCGGCCGCCGGCAGCAGCGAGCCCCCGTTGGGGGCAACGGGGTGGTCCGCCTGATCCAGGCGGATGGCGCCGGGATCGACCCACAGCAGCGCCTGATTCTCGAGGCCGCGGGGCTCGCCGTCCCAGGCGGTCACCTGGCAGAAGGCGAGTTCGACGATGTTCTTGGGGTATTCGTGGACGTGGGTGACCCAGGGATAGACCCGGGTCGCGCGGATGCCGAGCTCTTCGTCGAGCTCGCGCGCCAGCGCCTGCTCGACGGTCTCGCCGGGCTCGATCTTGCCGCCGGGGAGCTCCCACCAGTCCTCCCAGGGCTTGCCCTTGGGCCGCTGGCCCAGCAGCAGGCGGCCGTCCGCGTCCAGAATCAGGCCCGCCGCCACCCGCAGGTAGGGCTTGGCGTGGCTGGTCGCGTCGCGCCGGCCGGCATCAGACATGGCGGGCCGCCCAGTCGCGCGCGAACTGGCGGGCGACCCGGCCCGAGCGTGACCCGCGTTCGAGGGCCCATTGCAGCGCCTCGGTGCGCGCCTGCGCGATGTTGTCGGGGTCGCAGCCGTGCGCCTCGAGCCAATGTCCGACGATGTCCAGGTAATCGTCCTGGCTGAACGGGTAGAAGGACAGCCACAGGCCAAAGCGCTCGGAGAGCGAAATCTTTTCCTCGACGGTCTCGCCGGGGTGGATCTCGCCGTCGGCCTGGTGCTGGGCAGCGAGGTTCTCTCGCATGTACTCGGGCATCAGATGGCGGCGGTTGGAGGTCGCATAGATCAGCACGTTGTCTCCCGGCGCGGCCAGCGAGCCATCGAGCACCGACTTCAGGGCCTTGTAGCCCGGCTCGCCCTCCTCGAACGAGAGGTCGTCGCAAAAGATGATGTAGCGCTCTGGGCGGCCGGCAATGAGTTCGATGATCTGGCCCAGGTCGCCCATGTCGGATTTGTCGACCTCGATCAGGCGCAGGCCCTCTTCGCCGAAGGCGTCCAGCATGGCGCGCACCAGCGAGCTCTTGCCCGTGCCGCGCGCGCCGGTCATCAGCACGTTGTTGGCGGGCTTTCCGCGCAGGAAGGCGAGCGTATTGCGTTCGATGGCGGCTTTTTGCCGCTCGATGTGCCGCAGGTCATCCATGTGCATGGGTGCGATGCGCGCCACCGCATCCAGCCAGCCACGCGCGCCGCGGCGGCGCCAGCGATAGGCGCGGGCCGCCCAGTTGGTGGGGGGCGGAGCGGGGGGCAGCCAGGCCTCGAGCTGGGCCAGCACGCGTTGGGCGCTTTCCAGCAGGGGGTGCAATTGAGGGTCGATCAAGGGAGGTCTCCTGATTTGGATTCGGAAAGTATAATCTGGGTCTTTGTGGCCGCGTTTTGCGGCTGCCGCTTTCAGAAACCCGGGTTTGCCTTGAGACTCTCCGAACTGTTCGCACCCGTCGCCGACGACATGCTGGCGGTCGATGCCGTGATTCGCGCGCGCCTGGACTCCGAGGTCGTCCTGATCCGCACGATCGGAGACTACATTGTCGGTGCCGGCGGCAAGCGCATGCGCCCGGCGATGGTGTTGCTGGTGGCGGGTGCGCTGGGCTACCGGGGCGACGACCACCATCGACTGGCCGCCGTCGTCGAGTTCATCCACACCGCCACGTTGCTGCACGACGACGTGGTCGACGAGTCCGACATGCGTCGCGGCCGCGATACGGCCAATGCCGTGTTTGGCAACGCCGCCAGCGTCCTAGTGGGCGACTACCTGTACTCGCGATCCTTCGAGATGATGGTCGAGACCAACTCCATGGCCGCCATGGCGGTGCTCTCGGCGGCGACGACCATCATCGCCGAGGGCGAGGTATTGCAGTTGCTCAATGTGCATGATCCCGACGTGTCGCGAGAGCGCTACTTGCAGGTGGTGCGCTACAAGACCGCGAAGCTGTTCGAGGCGGCCGCCCAGGTGGGCGCCATCATCTCCGAGGCCACGCCGGCGCAAGAGCAGGCCGCGGCCACTTATGGCAGGCACCTGGGGACGGCCTTCCAGCTCGTCGACGACGTGCTGGATTACAGCGGCGACGCCCAGGCGCTCGGCAAAAACGTCGGTGACGACCTGCGCGAGGGCAAGCCCACGCTGCCTCTGATCCGCGTCCTCGAGGTCGGCACCCCGGCGCAGCGCGATCTGGTGCGCGGCGCGATCCGGACCGGCTCGGCCGATTTCGAGGCCGTGGCGCGGGCCATTTACGACAGCGACGCGCTGGCGTACACGCGCGAGGCCGCGCGCGCCGAGGCGGACTTGGCCCTCGAGGCCCTCGAGGCCCTGCCGGATTCCGCGTATCGGGAAACTCTGGTAAAATTTTGCTCTTTCGCGGTCGACAGAGACCGCTGAAAATAATCCCGGGGTTCTTTGGCGACAGTGTTTGCCGAGGGGCCGTTGCACCGTCGGGGTGTAGCTCAGCCTGGTAGAGTACTGCGTTCGGGACGCAGGAGTCGCATGTTCGAATCATGTCACCCCGACCACTGTTTCCAAAGCAAAAAGCCCTGATCATTCAGGGCTTTTTGCTTTCCGCGCCCACGCAACGCGGATCGGTGGCGGGGCTTGGCCGGGGTGGTGCAGTGCCCCTGCGAGGTTTGGTGTGCAGGTCTTGGCGTATAAAGACAATAGTGCGCCAATCGGCGTCAAAGCCGTCATCATTGACATTTTCCGCGCCCGGACACCTGAAGCCATGACTGACACCCGCGCCGCGCCCTATACCCTGTCCACCGCCTTTCCGACCTACGCCTGGACGCTGGAAAACGGGGTCGTTCGCCTGGAGGGTCCGCTTTCCAGGCCCGTAGCGCGGCGCCGCGCGCTGGATCTGCCGCTGCCCGGGCTGCCCGAATCCTTGCGCGTGGCCCTGCAATCGGATGGCGGTGCGCCAAGCCGGCCGTTTGCCGTCGGCCGGCGCGTCGTCCAGATCATCGTCACGCAACCGGGGGCGGGCGTGCTGTTGCACGTCACGCGCCTGCATCGCTGGGAGCACCGTGTCACCACCTACCTGAACTGGCTCGAGGAAGGCATTAACGCGCTTTCCGAGGCCTTTGTCCTCTATGACGCGGACGACCGCCTGTTGATCGCCAACCCCCAGTACGCCGAGCTGTACCCCACCATCGCCGACGTGTTGCGTGTGGGGGTCACCTTCTCCGAGATTACTGAAACGGCGCTGAGGCGCGGCCAGTTCCGCTATGGCGAAGATGCCGACGCATGGCTGAACAGGCGCCTCGAGTTCCATCGCCGTGGCGAGGGGTTTTTTGAGCAGCATCTGGATAACGGTCGATGGATTCAGTTGAGCGAGCGGCGCACCCGGTCGGGCGGGGTCACCAGCATCCGGGCTGACATCACATTGCTGAAAGAGCGGGAGGAGGCGCTGAGCAGCGCCAAGCAGCATGCTGAGCGTACGTCCGAATCGATGGCCCGCTTCCTGGCCATGTTCAGCCACGAAGTCAGCAACGGATTGAACGGCCTGGCCGGCTTGGCCCAGACGCTGGCGCTGGATGCGGAATCCCCGTCGCAGCGGACCAATACACAATTGATGTTGCAATCCACAAAGCGGCTGACGACGGTGTTGTCGGATCTGCTGGATTATCTGAAAAATGAGGCCGTGGGGGTGGCGATCCGGCTTCGCGCGACGGCGCCCCGGGATCTGCTCGACACCCTCAAGGCCGAGCTCGAGCCGCGGGCGACGCAGGGCCGCGTGCTATTGAAGGGGTTTATTTCAAAGCAGGTGCCCGAGTGGGTAGAGATCGATCCGGGCCGCGTGCTTCAAGTGCTGGTCAACCTGACCGGCAACGCCTTGAAGTACACCGAAAGTGGCGGGGCGATCGCCGTTCGGATCACCACGCAGGGCCGGCGCCTGCATTTTGAAGTCCGGGATCAAGGCGCAGGGATCGAGCCCGAGGACGTCGGCAGGCTCTTCGAGTATTTTTCTCAGACCAGTGCGCAGAAACCCGCCAGTTCCGGCATCGGCCTGGCTATTTGCAAGCAGCTCGTCACGGCGATGGGCGGCGATATTGGTGTCGATACCGAACCGGGGCGGGGCAGCACGTTCTGGTTCAATGTCCCGCTGCATGTGGGTGCGCCCGCACCTGCGCACGGAGAAAAGCCGGTTGCACGGGCTGATGCGGCGCTGCGTGTCGGGGTGGTGGACGACGATCCGCTGAATCTGACGGTGGCCCACGCGCTGCTGGTCCGGTCCGGCTACGAGGCCATGGTGCTCGACGATGCGCAGGATATCGTACGGGCGGTCAAAGACCGCGGCCTCGATGTGTTGCTGCTGGACCTGATGATGCCCAAAGCCTCGGGTTTCGAGATTGCGGCACGCCTGCGGGCGCAAGCGGATCCGGTTTTTTCCCGGCTGATTGTGATCGCGCTCACGGGGAACATCATTTCGGACAATCTTTCGGCGTGCAAAACCGCCGGCATCGACGCCGTTCTGCAAAAGCCGCTCTACATCGAGCAGCTGCAGTATGCCCTGACATGGGCCGCAAGCTTCGATCGCACCGCCCGGGCGCAGGCGCCTTTTGTCTTTTCGCCGATTGTGTTGACGGCGGTGGATGACAGTGGTCGGGGTCATGCCGAGTCGGCCCTGAGGCAGCTCGAACAGGATATCGGCGGCACGCGTTTTCGGCAAAGCGTGCGCTCTGCGCGGGATCTGTTCGCACAGGCGGCGCGCCTGGCCTCGGACGATCTCGCCGCGCTACGCGGCTATGCCCATCGTGTGGCGGGCACGGCCTCGCAAATGGGGTTTCATCGCTTGAGCGACCACGCGCGGACGGTGGAGGCGTTGCTGGCTTCGTCCTCCGGGCCGGATGCGCAAGGCGAAGACATGCATCGAGAGCTGGATAAGTTGCGCAGCGCCGCCGCGGACAGTCTGCCGGTTCTGGAGCAGGCCATGCGGGGCAAGTTTGGCGCCGCTATCCAGTCGTAGCAAGGGGTGGCAGGGGTGCCGCGGCCTGCGGGTCGATGCGGTATCCGATGCCTCTGACCGTCAAGATCAATTTATTCGCATTGCATTCCACGCCCAGTTTTCCGCGCAGGCGGCTGATGAGGGTGTCGACCGCCCGATCCGATTCAGGGCCGCTCGATACCGTGATGGCGTCCAGTATTTGTGCCCTGGAACAGACCCTTCCCTGAGAACGCAGTAGAAAGGCCAAGGCGTCGAACTCGGCGCGGGTCAGCCTGCAGGGCCGGCTGGTCAGGGCCGACACGACGGTACGCGACACCACGTCGACCCGCCATGGGGCGGCCTCGAGGTAACTGACCGGCGTGGGCGCCGGGCTGCGCCGCAAGAGGTTGAGAACCCTGTATTGCAGCTCGCGCGGGTTCAGTGGCTTGATCAGGACATCGGCGGCGCCCAGTTCGAACGCCGTAAGGCGGACATCCATATCCGCGCAGCCCGTGATGACCATGACCGGGATCTCGGAACGGCCCAGGAGCTTGCGCAGCAGCGCCAGGCCGTCCTCGTCGGGCAGGCCGAGGTCCAGCAGAATCAGGCCATAATTGCCGCCCGATATCCGATGCAGCATTTCGTGCCCGGTCGACACCGTTTCCACCGACCATCCCTTTGCTTCCAGGTACCCAGCAAGAATGGCGCGGAATGTTTCGTCGTCCTCCACTAGCAGGAGAGGGGTGTTGGTTGGCATCGATTTTTAGCCACATTTTAGACACAATTCAGAATCATATCAGACATGAATCGAAGGTACAGTGTCGATCCAGCCCTATATCTTTGAAAACTAAAGGAGACAATCATGTCTAAGCGGACCATCTACGCGCCTTCACGGCGTCAATTCATGCAGGCCGCGGCTGGTGCCGGCGTGGGCTTGCTGGCGGGCGCGTCGCCCTTCGCCGCGTTTGCCCAGCCCAGGGGCGAGCTTGTGGTGTCCAACTGGGGCGGCGACTGGAACAGCAACGTCATGAAGGCGTTGGAAACCCCCCTGCTGGAGGACAAGGGCATCAAGGTACGACGGGATTTGGCGAGCGCGCCCGCGCGCAAATCCAAGCTGCTCGCCGAGCGCAACCTGCCGCGCGGCAGCGTCGATATTGCTCACCTGACAGACGCCGACGCCTACGAGCTGCAGGTTCAGGGCGTCCTCGAAGAGATCGACTATGACCGGATTCCCAATGCCAAGAACCTGCTGTCCATGTCGGGCATGGACAATAAGTTCTTTGCGCCTTGGGTGTATAGCGGTGTGGAGCTGATCTATCATCCCGAAAAGATTTCCGCGCCGACCTCCTTCAAGGACTTGATGAAGCCCGAATACAAGGGGCGGGTCGGATTGATCGACCAGATTTATTTCAACTACCTGTATGCCTTCTCGCTGGTCGGCGGCGGCACCATGGGCAATATCGAGCCGGCCTTCCCGACCTTGCTCAAGCTGAAGGAACAGGTCGACCCCAAGATCTATCCCTCGCACCAGCAACTGGTCGCCGCCATGCAGTCCGACGAGATCTGGATCTCGGCGAACTACAAGGCGCGGGCCGCCCAATGGGAAGCGGACGGCCTGCCGGTCCGCGGCGCCTATCCCGCGGAAGGCGGCATCGCCATCCGCTTTGGCGTGGTGATTCCGAAGCGGGCGCCGAACAAGGACCTCGCCTACCACTACATCAATGAGATGCTGACGCCGCAAGCCTGCCACACGCTGGCCGAGCTGACCTACTACGCGCCCGCGATTTCCAATGTGACCCTGCCCGAAACGTTGTCCAGACAAGTGCAGTTCAGCGAAGAACAGCAAAGCCGCCTGCATGTGGTCAACTTCGAGTATGCCGCAAAGCACCAGCCGGAATGGCTTGAATGGTGGAACAAGAACATCAAGGTGTAGGGTTCGGTATGAACGGAGCTGCCCATCGTTCGTTGCTCAAGCCGCGCGGCCTGACCGCCGCCGCGCTGCTGGCACCGTCATCGCTAGCCGTCCTGGCGGTGCTGATAGGGCCGCTTTTCCTGCTGTTTCGCTATAGCCTGAATCAGTTCGATCCGACCGTCCTGATGGTCGAGGCCTGGTCGGCGGAAAACTACATCAAGTTCTTTTCAGACTCCTTTTACAGGGATGTCCTGTTTCGAACCATTTACATCGGGGTCGTCAGTACGTTTGTCTGCTTGATACTGGGTTTCCTGCCGGCCTACTTCATCGCCCGGACCCGTTCGGTGAAGATGAAAAGCATCTTGATCATCACGGTCATCCTGCCGCTGCTGATGGGCAATCCGGTGCGGGTGGCCGGCTGGCTGGTGCTGCTGGGCGACCGGGGCGTCATCAATTCTGCGCTGATGTCGACCGGCGTGATCAGCGAGCCGCTGGCCCTGCTCTACACCGATCTTGCGGTCATGATCGGGACGATTTCCGTGCAACTGCCTTTCATGATCATCACCCTGCAAAGCGTGATTGAGTCGATTAGCCCCTCACTGGAAGAAGCCGCTCTGGGGCTGGGTGCCAGCCACTGGCGCGTGTTCTATCGGGTCCTGTTGCCGCTGTCCACGCCTGGCATTGTCGTGGGCACGGTGCTGTGTTTCATGATGGGCATGAACGCGTATGCGACCCCGGTGCTGATCGGCGGGCCGACCTTCCACATGATGGCCCCCAAGGTCTACGAGCAGATCACCAAGGCGAACAACTGGCCGTTCGGGTCGGCGATTTCCGTCATTCTGATGGTCACGACCTTGCTGCTGACGATATTTTCGTCCTGGCTGGTCGGCCGCATTTCCCAGGATCGCATGATGGCGGCTAGATCATGAAGACACCTCTGCGTACCTGGTCCTATCGCGCGGCGGTGTTCCTGTCCCTCGGGTTTGTCGTGGCACCGCTCGTGGCGGTCGTCTGGGTCAGTGTGTTTTCCAACAAGGTGATCAGTTTCCCGCCGCTGGGCTATACCTTTGGCTGGTATGTCAACGCTTGGGAACTGGTCGATTTCCGCGAAGGATTCTGGCTGAGCCTGCAGGTCGCACTTGTGGCCACGGGCCTGGGGCTGCTGATCGGCGTCCCGGCGTCGCTGGCGCTGGCCCGCGCCGAGTTTCCGGGCAAGGCTTTTGTCAACACCCTGTTGCTGTCGCCCATGATGGTGCCGGCGATTGTGGCCGGCAGTGGCGTGTACATTTACTTCATCCAGATCGAGCTGTTCACCGGCATACAACTGGTCGCCACGCTGCCTGGGCTCATCATTGCGCACGTGGTCATTGTGATTCCCTGGGTCGTGCGCCTGGTGACCACCTCTTTGTTGTCCGCAAACGAAAGCATCGAAGAAGCGGCCCAGAACCTGGGCGCCACCCCGTTGACGACCTTTTGGCGGATCACGCTGCCGATTGCCCGTCCCGGCCTGGTGGCCGGCGCGCTGTTCAGCTTCATCGTCTCGTTTACCGATCTGGAGAAGTCCTTGTTTCTGGTGGGGCCGGGCCGGACGACGCTGCCGATCGCGATCCTGAACTACCTGGAGTGGAACCTGGATCCGACCGTGGCAGCGGTTGCCACCGTCCAAATTTTCCTTATTGGCTTTGCGCTGATCGTCTCCGATCGGTACGTGAAACTGAGCAACGCCTTTTAAAGCCGCCTATGTCTTATATCGAATTCAGAAACGTCACGAAATACTATAACCAGACGCGTGCGGTTGACAGCTTCAACCTGTCGATGGACAAAGGCGAGATGGTTGCGCTGCTGGGACCCAGCGGTTGTGGCAAGACGACGACCTTGCGCATGCTGGCCGGCTTTATCTCGGTCAGCGAGGGCCAGATTGCGCTGGATGGTCGCGAGATTACGCATGTGCCCGCGCATCAGCGGAATATCGGGATGGTGTTTCAAGGCTATGCTCTTTTTCCGCACATGACGGTCGCAAAGAACGTGGCGTTTGGCCTGGAGATGCAGCGACTGAAGAAAAGCGACATCGATCAGCGGGTGCAGGAAGCCCTGTCGCGCGTTCGCCTTGGCGAGTTTGCGGACCGCATGCCGCGCCAGCTTTCGGGCGGCCAGCAGCAGCGTGTGGCACTGGCCCGGGCCATGGCGATCAACCCCGATGTGCTGTTGCTGGACGAACCTCTGTCGGCGCTTGACGCCAGGCTGCGCCATGAGGTTCGCGCCGAGATCAGGCAACTGCAGCGCGAGCTGAACTTGACGACGCTCATCGTGACCCACGATCAGGATGAGGCGCTGAGCATGGCCGACCGGCTGGTCGTCATGAGCAAAGGGTGCATCGAGCAGATCGGCACGCCCGCGCAGCTTTACGAGACGCCCGCCAATCGCTTTGTCGCCGAGTTCATGGGAAAAACCAATCTGCTCGAAGGCTCGCGCGTCGAGGCCGATGGCTTTCGGACCCACAGCGGCATCATGCTCAGGACGACGCAATCGGGCGGCCGGGACGCCAAGTGCCTGAGCTTCCGGCCCGAGCGTGCGCATATTGTGCCGGCGGATGCCGCCGAGGATTCCTCTCTGAATTCGCTGTCGGCCACGATACGTCTGTTTACCTACTTGGGGCCGGTCGTCGAATGCCAACTGGGTCTGCCGGACGGGCAGTCCATCCAGGTCATGCTGCCCAATGTCTCCAGCACGACCTATACAACTTTTGCCGAGGGGACGCCCGTCAAGGTGCGCTGGTCTCCTGACGACTCGCGATTGCTGTCATGAACTACCAGGGGATGCCGGGCTGGCTGCGCAGCGCGTGTTCGGGACGCGTCTTTACCGAAGACGTCTATCCGGACGGCTGCCTGCATGCCGCCTTTGTGCGGTCGCCGCATGCGCATGCTTCAATTATCGACATTCATACGCGCATCGAGGGCATGGAGGGTGTCGTCGCAGTGTGGACCGCGGCTGACCTGCCCGGCCAGCCGCGGCCGATTCCCTGCATCATTCCGCTGAAAAACCGGGATGGAACGGCGCGCGCCGATCCCCCCCGCACGCTGCTGGCGCGCGGCAAGGTGCGCCATCATGGCGAGGCGGTCGCGATGGTGGTGGCCCGCACCGCCCGCATGGCCGAGGCGGCGGCGCGGCGCATCGACGTCGTGTACGAACCCTTGCCGCAGGTCACCCAGGCGGACTTGGCCCTGCAGCCCGGCGCGCCCCGGGTCTGGGACGACATTCCCGGCAATCTTTGCTTCGACTGGGAAACCGGCGATGAGGCGGCCGTTGAGGCGGCCATGCGGACGGCTGCGTCGGTCGTGGAGGCCAGCATCGTCAACAATCGCGTCGTCCCCAGCCCGCTGGAGACCCGCAGCGCGGTCGCCTGGGTCGACCCCGACACCGGAGAGCGCATCCTCATCACCCCCTCACAGGGCGCCCATTGGACGCGTGACGTCATTGCGCGCGATGTGCTGGGCTGGGATCCAGCGACGCTCGAGGTCATCACCCCTCGGGTGGGCGGCAGTTTCGGGATGAAGATCTTCGTCTATCCGGAGCAGGTCCTCGTCCTGCTGGCGGCGCAGCACCTCGGGCAGGCCGTGAAATGGGTGGCGTCGCGCACCGAGGCGTTCCTGAGCGACACCCATGGCCGCGACCATCACACCCGCGTCCGGCTGGCACTGGACGCTGATGGGAATTTCCTGGCGATACGGGCGGATACCGATGCCAATCTGGGGGCCTCCCTGTCCAACTATGGTCCGTTCAATCCGACCATGTGCAGCTCGCCGGTCCTGCCGGGCGCCTACCGATTCGGCGCCATGTACAGCCGTGTGCGCGGCGCGTTGACGCATACCGTTCCGCTCGATTCGTATCGGGGGGCGGGTCGCCCGGAGGCCAACTATGTGCTGGAACGCATCATTGACATTGCCGCGCTTGAGTTGAATCTGGATCGGGCGGCCTTACGCCGGCGCAACCTGCTCCGGCCCGCTGATCTGCCCTATACGACCTCGACGGGCGTGAGGCTCACCGGCGGCCTGTTCGCCGACAACCTGGAGCGCGCGCTCGAGAAAATCGACTACGCGGGATTTCCCGCCAGGCGCGACAAGAGTCGCGCCGGCAACAAGCTCAGAGGCCTGGGCCTGGCCAATTATCTTGAAACCAACGGCGGCATGGCCTTGGCGCGCGTGACCCAGCCGGACGGGGTGTCGCGCGAATCGGCCCGCCTCTGCTTCCGCCGCGATGGCCGCCTGCGCGCCGATGTGGGGACGCAAAGCAGCGGCCAGGGCCATCGCACCTCGTACACGAAGATCCTGGCGGATTATCTGGGCTATGACGCCTCGGCAATCACCGTGCACCAGGGACGCACGGATCGTCTGGCGCAAGGCATGGGGACGGGGGGATCCAAATCCCTGTTGTCCGGCTCGACCGCCTTGCTGCAGGCCGCCGATGCGGTCATCCTGAAAGCGCGCGAGTGGGCTGCCAAGGTGTGGGGCGTGCCGCTGGAACAGGTCCGCTGGGAGGCGGGGCGCCTGAGTTGCGGCGCGCGGCATTTCACGCTGCATGAGCTGGCCATCCTGGCGGTCGCCGATTTGCCGGAGGGCACGCCCCACCCCTTCGAGACCGAAGTCTGCGCCGCGATCACGGAGGGGACGTTTGCCAACGGCTGCCATGCCTGCGAGGTCGAAATCGATCCCGATACGGGTGCCGTGGACATTCTGAATTACGTGTCCGTCAACGACTTCGGCGTGATCATTTCCGACGACAAAGTCCGCAACCAGGTCGTGGGCGGGAGCGCGCAGGGCATTGGTCAGGCCTTGCTCGAAGACTGCCGTTTTGATCCTGATGACGGCCGGCTGATGACGGCCGACTTCGGGCGCTACCACCTGCCCCAGGTTGCCGACATGCCGCCGATGGAGGTCGTCCTGAACCAGGGCAGCGCCGGGGCCAATCGGCTGGGCATCAAGGGCTGTGGCGAGTCTGGCGCGAGCGCCGCGCCGCCCGCCGTCATGAATGCCGTTCAGGATGCCTTGAGCTCGGCGCTGGGCAGACAGGCATCGACGATTCAGATGCCCGCGACGCCTCCGGCCATCTGGGCACTTCTGCACGCTAAAGAGTCAAGGGCATGAACGACATGTTGCCATCGAACGAGCCGGCGCAACCTGGCTTCTGCCGCGTGAACACCGTCACGCGGCAGGGTGCTCCCGGCGGCGAATCCCTGCTGGAATGGTTGCGAGACGAGTTGGACTGCCTCGACGTACGCAAAGGCTGCGATACCGGTCATTGTGGCGCCTGCGCCGTCCTGGTGGATGGCCTGCCGGTCAAATCATGCAGTGTGCTTGCGCAGGAAGTGGGCGCCCGGCATGTCCATACCTTGTCGGGTTTATCGCTGCTCAAAGATCCTGCGGTAGTCGCCGTTTTGGCAGCCGTCGACCAGCGGCAACCGTTTCAGTGCGGCTATTGCGTGCCCGCCTTCGTGCTGGCCGCGATCGCGCTGTTGCGGGAAGCACCCGATCCGATGGAAGCGGACATTCATGCCGCCTTTGCCGGCCTGCTTTGCCGATGCACGGGTTATCTGCCTATTGTGGAAATGGTCATGCTCGCCGCCCGGTCCTTGCAGGACGGAGCGCCGGGTCAAGGGCGCGATGGGCGCACAATCTGAGCCGCGTGCGCCGCATGGCAGGCAGAAACGAGATGGTCATGATGGATAATCCTTTGAATTGGCACCGGCCCGCCGCGCTCGAGGATGCGCGGGCATTGCTGTTGCGCTTTCCGGACGCCGTGCCCATGGGAGGAGGACAGCACCTCATTCCACGTTGGCAACAGTCCGAGACCCCCGGCACGATCGTCAGCCTGAGCCTTGTGCCGGCAATGCGCGGTATCGAACGGAGCGGGCACACCCTCAGGATCGGTGCGGCTGTGACACTGAGCGAGCTTGCCGGATCGGCGGTGATCATGAACAGCCTGCCCGCCCTGTCGAGCCTGGCCGGCAACATGGGCGATCGGTTCATGCGCAACCGTGCCACCCTCGGCGGCGCACTGTGCACCACGTCCCAGGCGGGCTGCATACCCGCGGCCATGCTGGGCACAAAGGCAGTCGTGCATACCACGGCGCGTGATATTGCCTCGCAAGACTGGTTCCGGCCCCACCACGCGGGCCGCACGCTGGAGAAAGGCGAATTGATCGTCGGGGTGAGCCTTGAGATCCCGGATGCGGCAAGCCATCAGTGCCTGCGCCTCGTTCCCGGGCGCTTTGCGTTGCTGACCGTATTTGCGACCCGGACCGGGCACGAATTCGGGGTCGGCATCAGCGGCTTGGCCGCGTCCGCGTTTCGCGCGTTCGCGGCAGAGGCGTGGCTCGCCGGCGGAACAGCCGTCGATGAGGCGTTGGGCCGGATGCTCCAGGAACACCCGGCGCGTAGCGATATTTACGCCGGCAGCGCGTACCGGCAAGCCCAGACGAGGCGGCTGTTGATAAAGACCGCGGCGGCGCTGATTGCCGAGGCCCCCTGCGGGCCATCGGAGATGTGACGGGTCTGTTACGTCCTGCGCAGCCGGGCATTGCACAATCCGGCGGGTAGCCACTATCGTTAAGAGAGGCCGGGACGTCATGCGTGGCGGTGCGCGACGGGTGGACGTCCGGCCATGTGATATCACGGCTGCCGTTCTTCGGGCAGGCGGCCGGAGGTCCAGGCAATCAGGCGGATGCGGGTTTCGATACGACAGGGCAGGATGCGGGCGTTCACGGCATGTGCGCTGTGCGGCCTGGGGGTGTCGTGCGTGTCGCTGCGGTCAATGGCGGGTGTGGGCCCGGCTCTCCTGGATTTGTCCCCCCAGACCTATCCGGTGCGTCCCGTCCCGGAGGATGTGCCCATCGATCTGTCCGGCACCAGCGGTGCCGGGACCGGTGCGGGCCGGGTCGCGTCGTTCGGGCTGGTGCCCGCTGCGTATGCCTTGCGCATTCTGGACGGCCTCTACGGGCCGGACGGGGCGGTTGATGATGATCCCGCGGGTCGCGTCGATTCGGCGATCCCCGGCGTGGCCGATATCTGGTCCTTCGGGTCCAGGAGCTGGCGCTACGCCGGGTCCGCGGGATATGGCCTGACACTGGGCAACGAGCCTGTGCGCGCGCCCTCCTGGAGCCGGCCGACGCGCCTTGCGGGGGTGGGCGTGTACGGCGGCACGCCTCGCGGCATACGGCAGGCCGGCGGCTGGACGTATGCCGCCGCAGCCGGCGTGCTGGACGAGGACCCTTCCAGCACCGTCACGAGCGGCGGGCTGGCGTACGGCCCGGCAGCGTACGATGTGTCCTCGCAGTATGCGGTGGGCCCGGGCCTTTCCCTGGCCTCGCAGGTGCAGGGCATGCCGGAATTGCTGGCGCTGGGATTGGGCGGCGAGTATTCCGCGGGCGGTTGGGGCGCCGTGGCTCTCGGAGTCGCGCGATCCCGGCAATCGCTGGGCAGCGGCTGGCGCTATCAGTTGGGCTACAAGGTCGACGTGTTCAGCGATCTGGGGTTGTCCTGGGTCAACGAGCAGCGGGGCGCCGGCTATGCGGATCTGTCCACGTATCGCGAGGATCCGCTCGCTTGCGATTGCGTGCGCAACCAGTGGCGGCTGAGCATGCCCATGGGTCGCTGGGGCCGGCTCAGCGGCACCTACGAGCAGCGGAGCCGGGCGCTGGACGGGTTGCAGCGCACAGTCGGGCTGGCCCAGGGATTCCGCTATGGCCCGCACCTGAAGGTGCGCCTCGAGGCGAACGGGAATATCGCCACGGGCGCCTATGGGCTGGGCGCCCGCTTTTCGGTGCCGATCGACTAGTGCCCTGTTCGGTTCATCCGTACCTGGAGCGATCGCCTGACGGCGCCTCAGATATCCAGCACCAGCGGTTCGCCAGGATCCGCTCGCGAGACACAGGTGATGACGTATTGCCGGCGTTCCTCCGGGGTCAGGACGCTGTCGCGATGCTCCGGTTTGCCGGACAGGTAGGCAACCTTGCAGGTGCCGCAGGTGCCGTTTTCGCAGACCGAGTCGATCAGCACGGCAGCATCGCGCAGGGCGTGCAGGATCGATTCGTCAGCCGCCACGCTGACGTCCAGCTTGCGGCGCGCGGCGGTGACGGTCAGCGGCCTGTCCCCGGGCCGCGCCGTTGCGGGGTGGAAGTTTTCCTTATGCACCTGGACGGGATCCCAGTCTTGCAGATGAGATTCGATCCACTCCATGAAGCCGGGCGAGCCGCAAAAATACACGTGCCGGCCTGGCCGCGGCACGCCCAGCAGATCGGCCAGGGGTGGCGCATCCGCGGCGCCCGAGGAAATGATCAACCGCCCGCGCCCTGAAGCCAGGTAGGGTTCGAGCAGGTCGCGAAAGGCGACGTCTTGCTCGGTGCGTGTGAAATACAGCAAGCGGTAGTCGACCCCCCGCGCCTGCAGCGATGCCGCCATTGCCAGGAGGGGCGTGATGCCAATGCCGCCGGCGATCAACAGGTGGCTATCACCGTCCGCGAGCGGAAAATGGTTGCGCGCCGGCACCAGCTTGAGGAACCGCCCTTCGCGCGCGGACGTGTGCAACAAGCGTGAACCGCCGCGCCCCTCATCCTCGCGCTGCACGCCGATCAGATATTGGCGCCTATCCTCTGGATCGCCACACAGCGAGTAGTAGCGGGTTTTGCCATCCGGCAGCACAACGCCCACATGGGCACCCGCTTCATAGGCCGGGAGCTCGCCGCCGTTCAGCGCCACCAGGCGATAGGAACGGATGAGGTCGGTTTCCTGGCGAATCCGGTCGATGCGTACGTACAGGGGCTGAGAGGTGGCGAGCGCCGTGTCAGAGCCGCTTGGTGTAGCTTTCATCCAACATCCTCTGCATGTATTCGACGCTGCCGTCGCCTTCTCCGGCGCCCGTATGATCGCGCAGGATCTGGGCCGCGCTGGGCATGGCCGACAAGTCGGGCCAGCCCAGAGGGTTCCACAGGCTTGAGCGCAGCGCCGCTTTAGCGCAATGGATATAGCATTCGTGGACAGTCACACCCACGGCCACACCGACGCCGGGCGGCTGATTGCGCGGCGCCAATTGCTCGAGCAGCGAGCTTTCGGTCGTGATGATCGCGGTTCCATTGATGCGCAGCACTTCGTCGTAGCCCGGTAGCAGGAACAGCATGCCGATCGAGTCGTTTACCAGCAGGTTGCGCAGCGAGTCCACGCGCCGGTTGCCGGTGGATTCGGACCAGGCCAGGTGGTGATTGTCCAGGACCTTTACGAACCCTGGCTCGCCGCCGCGGGGGGAGGCGTCGCAATTTCCATCGCGGTCAGCCGTGGAGATCATGACATAGGGAGAGAAGCCGATAAATGCGCGCACGTGATCGTCGATGTCGGGGATCACTTTGTTCAGTACCAAGTCGGAGGGCGCCGGTATCCACTCTCGGAGCTGTTCCAACGTGTGGATGGTCTTGACGAAAG
This sequence comes from Castellaniella sp. GW247-6E4, assembly GCF_040276065.1. Lineage (NCBI taxonomy): Bacteria > Pseudomonadati > Pseudomonadota > Betaproteobacteria > Burkholderiales > Alcaligenaceae > Castellaniella > Castellaniella sp. GW247-6E4. The sequence continues at coordinate 188,890 of NZ_JBELOI010000005.1, forward strand.
GGGATATGGTTTTAGCCGTCATGTTGACCTCAGAGTTTGCTTTGCGATGCGGGATCTCGATGCTATTATACTTATTGGATCCAATGGATTCAATGGATCCTAAAAAGCTTGGGCACGTTTCATTGATGCGAGGCGGCGGCAACCGATTGCCGCCGCCTCGCATCATCAAGACATAACAACGAGGAGCAATACATGAAGGCAATTAGAGTCGTCCTGGCGTCCGTTCTTGCGTCAGCGGCGTGCGCGGCCAGCGCGCAGACCGTTTGGGATTTCCCGGTCCCGTATCCGGATGGCAACTTCCACACGCGCAACATCGTCCAGTTCGCGCAGGATGTCGACGCCGCCACACAAGGCGCGTTGAAGTTCACCGTGCATTCCGCCGGCTCACTGGTCCCGCACCGGGAAATCAAGAGCGCGGTTCGGGATGGCCTGGTGCCGATTGGCGAGTTGTTCGCCTCGACGCTGGAAAATGAAAACGCGATCTTCAGCGTTGATTCGCTGCCGTTTCTGGCGACCAATTATGAGCAGGCCTGGAAACTGTACGAGGCCCAGAAGCCGCAAATCGAGGCGCACCTGGACCGCCAGGGCCTGTTGTTGCTGTATTCGGTGGCCTGGCCCGCGCAATCGCTCTACAGCAAGCAACAGTTGAACAGCCCCGATGATCTGAAGGGTCTGAAGTTCCGCGTCAACAGTCGGGCGACAGAGCGTTTCGCCTTGCTTGCGGGGATGACGCCTGTGCAGATCGAAGTGCCGGATATTCCGACTGCGTTCGCCACCGGCCGCGCCGATGCGATGGTCAATTCGCCCACGGGTGGCGTGGACGTCAAGGCCTGGGATTTTGTCGGCAATTACTATGAGGTCCAGGCTTGGTTGCCGCGCAACATCGTGATCGTCAACAAGCAGGCATTCAGCGCCTTGCCGCAAGCCCAGCGTCAGGCGGTGCTGGACGCCGCCCGCGTGGCGGAGCGGCGTGGCTGGGAGAGTTCCCGGGCCGAGGCGGACAAGGCGATTCAACGATTGCGCGCAGAAGGCATGAAGGTCCAGGCGCTGCCGGCCTCGCTGCAGGAAAAGTTCAGCGAGATCGGCGTCGCCATGGCCAAGGAGTGGGCGGCTGAGAGCTCCGCAGGCGGCAAGGCGATCCTGGATGCCTATCAAGCGGGCCAGTAAACAAAGGACATTCCCATGCTACGACGCATTTATGCTTGGGCGGCGGTGGCCTCCGCCCTGTGTCTGGTCGCCATTCTGGTCCTGGTCTGCATCGAGATTTCCGGGCGCGTGTTCAATGGCGCCCGGATCGCACTGGGCATGGACACGGTGAATGCGACTGTTCCCTCGCTGGCCGAGATTTGCGGCTATCTGCTGGCGGCAGCGACCTTCCTCGCGCTGGCCGATACCATGGCGCGCGGCGTGCACATCCGGGTCAGCCTCGTGCTGGAAAACTTGCGGGGACGCGCCCGCCAGGCGTGCGAGCTGCTTGTCTGCCTGGTGGCGTTTGGCGCCGCGTTGTCCTGCGCGTGGGGGATGGGCCGGCTGGTGATCAAAAGCTGGTATTTCGGCGATGTCTCCGCGGGGCTGGTGCCGGTGCCCCTGGCCTTGCCGCAGGCCGTCATGTTCCTGGGCCTGGGCCTGTTGTGCGTGAGCCTGCTGGATCGTTCGGTCGCGATCGCGCGTAGCCGGCCGGCGGAGATTTCCGGCGCGGCCGATCCGATGGGGGAATGATATGGATGCCACTTTTCCGCTACTGCTAGTCGGCGTCCTGCTGCTGGTGCTGGGCGCCGGGGTCTGGGTCTCGATCAGCCTGATCCTGGTGGGCCTGCTCGCGCTGTCGAGCAAACCCCTCCCGATGTTGGACGTGGTCGCTTCCAATCTGTGGAGCTCCAGTCGTTCGTGGGACTTGGCGGCCCTGCCGATGTTTATCTGGATGGGTGAAATCCTGTTCCGCTCACGCCTGTCCAGTGATATGTTTGCGGGCCTCGCGCCCCTGATGCAGCGCTTGCCGGGGCGCCTGCTGCACGTCAATATCATGGGCTGTGCCATCTTTGCAGCGGTGTCCGGCTCATCGGCCGCCACCACGGCGACGATCGGCCGTATTTCTCTGCCGGAGCTCGAGTCGCGCGGCTACGACGAGCGCCAGGCGCTGGGCTCGCTGGCGGGTGCCGGCACGCTGGGCTTGCTGATCCCGCCGTCCATCATCTTTATCGTCTATGGCGCCGCCATCGAGGAATCGGTGGCGCGCCTGTTCCTGGCGGGCGTGTTTCCGGGCTTGGTGCTGGCCGGCTTGATGATGGGCTGGATCATTCTGTGGAGTCTGCTGCATCCGCAGCGCATGCCGGACGCCGAGCCGCAGGTGTCTTGGCTGCAGGCCGTTCTCGCCTTGCGCAAGCTCTTGCCCGTGATCATCCTGATCATCGGTGTCATCGGCGTGATCTATACCGGCCTGGCCTCGCCCACGGAGTCCGCGGCCCTGGGGGTCGCGCTGAGCCTGCTGATCGCTTGGCGGCAGGGGGTGCTGGACTGGGCAGCCTTCCGGGAAGGCCTGCTGGGCGCGACGCGCGTCTCGTGCATGATCGCTTTCATCCTTGCCGGCGCCGCGGTGCTGACGGTGGCCATGGGCTTCACCGGCATCCCGCGCCAGCTCGCGGCATGGATCGTCAGCCTGGGATTGGGGGCCAATGAACTGTTGGTCGTGCTGACCCTGTTCTTCATCGTCCTGGGCTGTTTTCTGGACGGGATTTCGCTGGTCCTGCTGGCCACCGCGGTCATCATGCCCATGGTGATCCAGGCGGGCTTTGATCCCATCTGGTTCGGTGTCTACCTGGTCATCGTCATCGAGATGGCGCAGATCACGCCGCCGGTCGGCATGAATCTGTTCGTCATCCAGGGCCTGACCGGCAAGCCGCTGGCCGGTATCGCACGGGCGGCGGCACCGTCATTCTTGCTGCTATTGTCGATGATCGTTCTGTTGGCGGCGTTTCCCGGGCTGGCAACCTGGTTGCCCGATACGATGTTCTCCCGCTAACCCGCGCCGGGGCCGGGGGCTGCTCTACAATGCGGGCAGGCGCGCCGGTTCCCGGTGCGGGCGGCCCCACCCCCGGTTTTTAGAGTGTACTGATCATGCAACCAGATGAACTTGCCGAGCTGTTGCGCCGGGCGATCCGGGAAGGGATTCTGAGCCCGGGCCAGGCGCTGGTGCAGGAGGACCTCGCCAAGCGCTTCAAGGTCAGCCGCATCCCGGTGCGTGAGGCCTTGCGCATGCTCGTGGCCGATGGGCTGGCCATCGCGCGTCCGGGTCGCGGGCTGTCGGTGATGAAACTAGACGCTGCCGATGTTGCCGAACTCTACGACCTGCGCCTGACGATCGAACCGGCGCTCAGCCCTTATATCATCGCCAATGCCAGCCAGGCCGATCTGCAGCGCTGGCGCACACTGATCCGTGAAATGGATGGCCAGCCCTTGCCGCTGCACGAATGGGTACGGGCCAATTACCAGTTTCATTTGGCGCTCTACGAAGTCACCGGCAGACCCCATACCCTGCGCCTGATCCAGTCCCTGTTCAATCTCACCATGCCGTACTCGCGGCTATACATGCAGACCGCCCAGGCGCAGGAAAGCGCCGATCGCGAGCACGAGACGATGCTGGACCTGATCGATCGGCACGAGAGCGCGGCGTTGGCCGAGCTGATCTCTGTCCATTTGAGCACCGCGCGCGATGCGCTGGTGGCCTATCTCGGCAAGCAGCAGGGCGACGACGGTCTAGCGCTGCTGCAGGCGTGATGCGCGGGATGGTATTGCATTCCACTCGCGGGCGCCGATAGCGCTTGCCGCGGGTGTCGGGCCATCGGGACGGATGGCCGGGTTCCGGGTTTTCATCGCGCGTCGTCGGCCGAGGGGCGGTCGGTGCCGGGTCTTGCGACTTTATTGCCGGCGTGGCAGCATGCTATCCGCAGTCAAAACCACATATCATGTATAAAGCATGAATAATTCCTGGCGACCCCTGAAAGGCGGGCTGTCCAGGCGACAGGCCGCTCTAGCATAAGGAGACAGCATTGCAGTCCTCGACAGACTTATCGAGCCTTTCAGCAACGGTTCTGGGCAGCATGCTGGCCCGTCGAGAAATTGATGCGATTGAACTGGCGGAGCATTTCATCCGCCGCATCGAAAATTACAGTGATCAGGCGGTCTTTACCGCGACCACTTTCGATCGGGCGAGAAAAGAAGCCGCCGAAAGCGCCGAGCGTTACCGCAGGGGCGCTCCCCGTAGCGCCCTGGATGGCGTGCCGGTCGCCTGGAAGGACGCGATCGATGTCGCGGGCACGCCCACCACGGCGGGGTCCGCCATCTACCGCCATGCCGACGTGGCCCCTGTGGATGCGCCGATTGTGGCCAACCTGGCGGCCGCGGGCATGGTGACGCTGGGCAAGACCAATCTCAGCGAGTTCGCCTACTCGGCGCTGGGGCTGAATCCGCATTTCGGCACGCCACTCAATCCGCTGGCGCAGGACGTACCCCGGGTGCCTGGCGGCTCCTCCTCGGGGTCAGGGGCGGCGGTTGGCGCGCGGCTTGTTCCGGTTGCGATCGGCACGGACACGGGGGGTTCGGTTCGGGTGCCCGCCGCGTTCAATGGGGTGGTGGGCTACAAGACGTCCGAGCATCGGTTCGATCGGACCGGCGTCTTCCCCTTGTCGCAAACGCTGGATACCGTCGGTGTGCTGGCGCACCAGGTCTCCGACTGCCGCTTGGTCGACGTGGCACTGCGCACATCCGGCACCCGGCAGCCTGCCGGCGCAAGCCCGGCGCTGCGAGGCCTGGCGCTGATCGTGCCCGACAATGTGGTGACGGAAGACCTGCAACCCGAAGTCCAGCGCAATTTCATGGAGTCGCTCGAGCGGCTGAAAGAGGCGGGTGTCCAGGTGGTGTGGCGTGCGGTGCCGGAACTGGATGAACTCGAGGCGCTGCGCGCGGCGCACGGCGTCATTGCCTCGGCCGAAGCCTATTGCTGGCATCACGATCTGCTCGAGGGGGCGCGGGGCCGTGAGGTGGATCCATTTGTTTTTCGCCGCATCATGGCGGCCAAGGAAATGTCCGCCTATGATTTGCTGCGCCTGCAGCAGGGCCGCGCACGCCTGAGCCGATCCTTGTCGTCCTCGCTGGGCGACGGGCTGTTGGCGATGCCCACCGTCGCGCACGTCGCCCCCGCGTTGGCGCCTCTGGAGGCGGACATGAGGCTCTTCACGGCGGTCAATGGCAAGACCATACGCAATACCCTGTGGGCGAATATGCTCAATATGTGCGCCCTTGCCGTGCCCAACGGCGTCGGCGAGGCGCGGATGCCCACGAGTTTGGCGTTTTACGCCGTGGCGGGCAGGGAAGACAGTTTGTTGGACTTGGGCCAGGAATTGAGCCTGTGCGTTGCGCCTGGCGCAGGGTAATCATCACTTTGGAGGTAGTGGCAAAATGGCTAAGGAAATATTGTGCGGTTTTGGTGTCGACGTGGACGCTGTGGCGGGTTGGCTCGGTTCGTATGGCGGCGAGGATTCCCCCGATGATATTTCACGGGGACTGTTCGCCGGCGAGGTCGGCGTGCCCAGGCTGGTCAAGCTGTTCGATCGTTTTGGAATCAAGACGACCTGGTTCGTGCCCGGTCATTCCATCGAGACGTTTCCCGATCAGCTAAAGGCCGTGGTGGAGGCGGGGCATGAAATCGGCATGCACGGCTATTCTCATGAAAACCCCATCGCCATGACGGCAAAGCAGGAGGAGGACGTCATGGACAAGAGCATCGAGCTGATTACCCAGCTCTGCGGCAAGCGGCCGACCGGCTATGTGGCGCCGTGGTGGGAGTTCAGCACCATCACCAATGAGCTCTTGCTCAAGAAGGGCATCAAGTATGACCACAGCCTGATGCACCATGATTTTCAGCCGTACCGGGTCCGGGTCGGTGATTCCTGGACGAAAATCGACTTCACCAAGGAGGCCCGCGAGTGGATGAAGCCGCTGGTCCGCGGAAAAGAGACGTCACTCATTGAGATTCCGGCGAGCTGGTATCTGGACGATCTGCCGCCGATGATGTTTATCAAGAAATCGCCCAATAGCCACGGTTTCGTCAATCCGCGGGATATCGAGCAAATGTGGCGCGATCAGTTCGACTGGGTATACCGCGAGTATGACTATGCGATTTTCCCCATGACCATCCATCCGGATGTGTCGGGTCGCCCTCAGGTTTTATTGATGCTGGAAAGGCTGTTCGAATATATTAGCGGCCACGAGGGGGTCAGGTTCGTGACCATGGATGAAATGGCCAATGATTTTGACCGGCGCTTTCCCTGGAAGGGTGCCTGACCGTCGATTTGGTGCCGAGGAGGGGAAGCCGTGTGTGGCCTGTGCGGTATTCTGGGTGGCGAGGAACATTGGAGCGATTTGCCGCTGGCCGCCGCTGTCGATGGCGTATCGCACAGGCGCAGGAATGAGCGGTTGAGGCGCGTCGCGTATCTCAATCGCGTCCTGGTGGCTTTCTCGTGCTCCGTCTCGGACTGGCAGGGGAGCAAGTACCTGCTCAGCACCTTTACCGGAAAAACAGAATTGGTGGACAATCTTGGCCAGCTTTGGCCGGCGGTCGAGCGTCTGACCGGCGGCATCGCGGATCCTTTGTCACCCGCCGTACTCGAGCGGCTGCGGGGGCGGGCATGAGTGCGGCGCCCGACGCCGTGCGCCAGAAAATTCCGGTCAATGTCTTGACCGGATTCCTCGGCAGCGGCAAAACAAGCTTGTTGAGGCGCCTGCTCAACAGCGCGGAATTCTCGAATTGCGCGGTGCTGATCAACGAGCTGGGCGAGATCGGCCTGGATCATGAGTTGATCGATGTGATCGACCAGGAAACGGTTGTGCTGAGCAGCGGCTGCATTTGTTGCGGCATCCGCAGCGACCTGGTCGACACCCTGCTCGAGCTGAACGAAAAGCGCGACCGGGGCCTGGTACCCGCTTTCGACCGCGTGGTGCTGGAAACGACAGGCCTGGCGGATCCCGTTCCTGTCCTGAATACGATCATCAGCGATCCAAAGCTGCATTTTCATTTCAGCGTGGGGACTATCGTCGCGACCGTCGATGCGGTGCATGGCATGCGCCAGCTCGAGGAGCATCCCGAGTCGGTCAAGCAGGCGGCGGTGACGGACCGCCTGGTCATCACCAAGGCCGATCTGGTCGGGCCGGGCGAGGTCGAGTCATTGCGCTCGGCGCTGTACGGCATCAATCCCTCGGCGAGAGTCATTACATCGCGCAATGATGCCGGCGAGGCGGAAGTCTTGATGCACGAGGACTTGGGCGTGCCGGCCGCCGCCGCGCACGAGGTCGGGCGCTGGTTCGCCCACGAGGGGGCTCCTGTGGCGGCGCCCCCCATCAGCGGCCTGTTTGGGGGAAAAGGGCGGCGTCTGGGGCCGTTGCATGCCTCAGGCATCAAAACCGCGTCCCTCGTGTTCGACAAGCCCCTGGATTGGGCGGCATTCGGCGTCTGGTTCAGTATGCTGCTGCACTGCCACGGCGTCCGGATTCTGCGCGTCAAGGGGATCCTCAATATCCAAGGGTCGGATTTGCCCACTGTGGTCCACGGCGTGCAGCACCTTGTGCATCCTCCCAGCCATCTGCAAAGCTGGCCGAGCGCTGATCGGCGCTCGCGCCTGGTCCTGATTGGCGAGCTGCCATCGACCGCATCGCTGCAGCAGTCGCTCCAGCAGTTCATGGATTTGTAAGGCCAATCGGTCCGGCCTTTGCCCGATCCCGCGGTTCGCAGCCGTTTTCCCTGGAGAGTACCCGTCGCGGGCGCGCGCCCTTTTGATTTTCTGATTATCAACATATCGTGCATTATCGGTTTACTATTGAGCAATTATTCTCCAAACGATTTGTTTTAATATGCCTCGAGGATAAGAAAGCACGCTTGGCGGCCATTTTGGGGCGCCACAGGCGTCCTTCGGACACCGTGAATATTCCGGCCCGCAAGGTGCTCAAACCACACAGGAGGAAGACCGTGAAATTTGATCGATCAATCAAGTTGTTGGCGCTATGCGCGACCACATTTTTTCTGGCGGGCAATATCGCTTCCGCTGCCGATGCCAAAGCGCACTGGCGCGCCAGCGGCTCGTATCCCGAGGGACATTCGACGACCAAGGGGGCAAAAGTCCTCAAGGAGCAGGCGGCGGCGCTGTCCGGCGACACCATTCGTGTCGATCTGTTCCCGAACAATACCTTGGGCGGCGCGCTGGAGCAGGTCGATCAACTGCGCACCAATCAGATTCAAATGGCGTGGGGCTCCATTGGCTTCTATGACAAGCTGGTGCCCGAGCTGGGCGCCGCTATTTTGCCTTTTGCGGCCACGTCGCCGGAACAGGCAATCTGCCAGATGGAAAGCGGCCTTGGCAAGTTTTTAGAAGGCAAGATGGCCGAGAAGGGCGTGCTGGTGCTGGGCTGGGCGCAGGTCGGAGCCCGTCACATCACCAATAACAAGCGGCCCATTACCTCGGTCGAGGATATGGAGGGGCTCAAGATCAGGACGCTGCCCGGCGAAGCGTGGCAATTGACGTTCCGCGCGCTTGGTGCCAATCCGACGCCCATCGACATCAAGGAACTCTACCAGGCCATGCAGCAAGGCGTCGTGGACGGGCAGGAAAACCCATACGACAACATGGTGGTGCGCAAGTTCGCCGAGGTGCAGAAATACCTGTCCAATTCCGGCCATTTCTATGACTGGGCGGCCTATATGGTCAATAAGGACGCTTTCGATAAGCTCACCGCCGACCAGCAAAAAGCCATGCGTGAGGCGGCGGCCAAGGCGACCGCCGAGCAGCGGGCGATGTCCATGCGCGAAAACAAGGTGGCGCGCGACCAATTGATCGCGGCGGGCATGCAGTATCACGAATTGTCGCCGGCCGACTTGGCCAAGTTCCGCCAAGCCACGCACTCCGTATATGTCGAGATGCGCAAGAAGCTCGGCGATCAGGCCATGGACCTGGTTGAGGAAGGCATCAAAAAGTGCGAGGCGGCCTGATCTGAAGGCGAGGCCAGCGCCACCGGCTGCCCACTATGACGAAAAGTTCCTTCCTCTCGCATTACGACGCCATTTTGCGAATCCTCGATCGCGCGGCGTCCTGGATCGTGACGGCCTCGATGGCTGTCATGTCCACGGTTCTGCTGTTGCAGGTGTTTTTCCGCTATGTGATCAATGATTCGCTGGCGTGGGGTTGGGACGTGCCGCGGGTGTGCTTCATCTGGTCGGTCATGTTCGCCATCCCGTTGGGCATCCGCTATAACGCGCACGTCGGCATCGAACTCCTGGTCGATCGTTTCGGCGACCGGGCAAAGCGTTTTGTCGTATCGCTCAACGCGCTGCTGATCTTGATATTGTCCGGGGTGATTGCCTATTACGCCGCGTTGCTCACCGGCGATACCTGGGACCAGCTCATGCCTGGCATTCCGCTGAGCGTCGGCGTCTTTTATGCGAGCCTGATGATCGGTCAAGCGCACACGTGCCTGCATGTCGGGCGCATATTGGTCACGGGCAATCTGCCCAACGAGCATTGGAGCGAATCGTGATTTCCCTGACGATGCTCGTGCTCTTTTCCGTGCTGGCGGCGATCGGCATGCCGCTGGCCTTTGCCCTGGGCTGGGCGGGCCTGGCAGGGGTGTTGCTGGGCGGCTTTCCGCTGGAGCAGCTTGCCGGCAAGATGGTCTACGCCCTGGACTCGTTTCCGCTCATGGCCATACCCTTGTTCATGCTCGCCGGGCAGTTGATGGTGCGCGGCGGCATCATGGAGCGCCTGATAGAGCTTGCCGATGCGGTCGTGGGCAAGGTGACCGGCGGACTTGGCCTGGTGACGATCGGCTCCGCCATGGGCCTGTCGTCGGTATCCGGCAGCTCGGTCGCGGACGCCACGGCGCTGGGTGCGACCCTGGGCCCCGAGCTGGGCAAGTCCTACAGCAAGGCGTTTGGCGCGGCCTTGGTGGCGTCCGCCTCCAATCTCGGACCCATCATTCCCCCCAGCATCGGAATGATCGTCTATGCCGTTGTCGCGCGCGATGTGTCGGTCGGCGCCTTGTTCGTGTCGGGCATCGTCCCCGGGATTCTGCTCGGTCTGGGCTCCATGGTCCTGTGCGCCATTATTGCGCGCCGCAGAGGCTATCCGGTCAGCGGCGAAAAATTCAGCACGAAGCGCATCCTGCGCGAGTTGCGGCGATCGTTCATCGTGTTCCTCATGCCCGTGCTGGTCATCGGCGGGATCGTGGGCGGTGTCTTCACGGCGACCGAGGGCGCGGCCATCGCGGTGGCGTATGCGCTGGTGATCGGATTTTTCATTACCAAGAAGCTGCGTTGGTCCGACCTCGGGCCCTGCCTCTTGAACGCGGCCATCATTACGGCGATCGTCGGCGCCTTGATCGCATTCTCGTCTCAGGTGACCTATTTGCTCACCGCGGAGATGGTCGCGCCCCAGGTGGCCGAGTGGCTCACCACCCTGACGTCCGACCCGCTGCTGTTCACCTTCATGGTGATGGTGATGCTGATATTCGTCGGCATGGTGATGGAGGCCAACGCGGCGTACCTGATGCTGGTGCCCATCATTGCGCCGGTGGCGGCGATGTACAACATCGATCCCGTTTACTTCGGCTTCCTGGTGGTCATGAATATCACGATAGGAGGCATTACGCCTCCGGTCGGCATCCTGCTGATCGTGACCTCGGGTATTTGGCGCATCAAGGTCACCGAGATCATCCGGGAAATCACCCCATTCATCCTGTTGCAGTATGGCTTGCTCTTCTTGTTCATGCTGTTTCCGGAAATCATCCTCTTCCTGCCGCGCTTGGCGGGTTACTGATCCGTGTGGTTGGGCGATATGGCCGTACTTAACGCATTTTCAAGCTTGTTCGATTTCACCGGCCGGTCGGTGTGCGTCACGGGTGCGGCGAGCGGCATTGGCCGCGCGACGGCTGCGCTGTTTGCCGACCTGGGGGCCACGGTTTTCGTGGCCGACAGGGACGAGGAAGCCTTGAATGCCTTTGCGGCCGAGCGTCCGGATCGGTTGCGGGCGGTGGCATTCGACCAGTCCGAGCTTGCGTCGGTCGAGCAGTTGGCCCATGCGGTGGGCGCTGTCGACGTGCTGGTGAATAATGCCGGCGTCTTGCTGTACGAACCCTTGTCCGAGCTGCGCTGGGCAGATCTGTCACATGTGATATCCGTCAACTTGACGGGCGCCATCGCGCTGAGCCGTCTGGTAGGGCAGAACATGGTGGCTCGGGGTCGAGGCGCCATCGTGCACACCGGGTCTCAGCTCGCCTATAACGGCGCCGAGTTCCGGTCGGTGTATGCGGCGACCAAGGCCGGCATTTCGCAATTCGTGAAAACGGCGGCGCTCGAGTGGGGGCCCAAGGGCGTCCGGGTCAATTGCGTCGCGCCGGGCCGCACGTTGACACCCCTCAACCAGCACTTGCTACAAGATCCCGCCAGCCACGCCGAATCGCTGAAGCGCATCCCGCTGGGTCGTTTCGGGCAGCCGCAGGACATGGCGAATGCCTTCGTGTTTATGGCGAGCGATGCGGCGGCCTATGTGACCGGCCATACGCTGGTCGTCGACGGCGGCTGGATCCTGCCCTAGAGAATTCAATAGTCTGGACGTTTGATAAGGAAACATCATGAGCTCACGGTTGAAGAGAGTCGACGGTTTAAAGGATCTCAAGAAAATCGGATTCATTACGCCTTCGTCCAATGCGGCGCTGGAGCCGTTGACGAACCTGATGCTGCATCAAATTTGCGACCAGGTGTCCGTGCATTTCTCGCGAGTCCAGGTTCGAACATTGACTTTGGACGAAAAGGACGTCAACCAGTTTGAGTCGGCGAAAATGGCGGAGGCCGCCAGCCTGCTGGGCGACGCGGGCGTGGATCTGATTCTGTGGAACGGGACCTCGGGTGCCTGGTCCGGCAAGGGATTCGAGGCGGATCAGGAGATCTGTGCCGCCATCACGAAAACCACCGGCGTGCCGGCCTCGACTTCGTCCCTCGCGCAGTTGGAGGTGCTGGCGCAATACGGGATACAGAACTTCGCGTTGGCGACACCTTATGTCAAGGAGCCGGCGCGGCAAATGGCCAAGACCTATGAAAGCGCGGGTTTCAAAGTGGTCAGCGAAGCGCACCTGAATATCACCCAGAACACCATCATAGGGGCCACGTCCTTCGACACCATCAGGCAGTTGCTGCGCGATGCGGATTCGCCTGCGGCGGAGTGCATCGTCGTGGGTTGCACGAACTTGCCCGCGGTCGCCGTATTGGACGAGATGGAGCATGAGCTGGGCAAGCCCATCTTCGACAGCGTGGCGGTGACCTTGTGGCAGGCTCTGCAGATGGCGTCCATCACCCACCCCCTGCATGGTTGGGGCAAGCTATTGCGTGACCATGAGGTGCTGGGCGGCTTGGATGCGATCCTGGCCGAGCTGCTGTCGGCGACCTCCGCCAGCCGAACCACCATTCGCCTGGATATTCCTGAGTTGAATATCGGCGTGGACGATGTCTATGCGGAAGCGACGGCGCCGGGTGTGTCCTCGCTGAGGCTGGACTCCTCGCTGAATCAGCGCAGTCTGGCGACGGTCCAGTGGCTGGAGCAGCACAGGGAACCGCTCATTCAGGAGGATTGTGTCAACGCCGAGGTGCCTCCACCCAAGCCCTTGATGGGCGTTTATGGCGTCAAGGCGCAGGCGCTGGGGCCGCTGGTCTGGCGTGACACGCTTGTGGGATGGATTTCCATCCATCACTTGCCCGGCACGCGTGAATGGACGGGTCAAGACATCGCGGCCTTGCGTTCGGCCATGGATCAGGCGAGCCGCCTGCTTGAAAGCGCAGGGTGGGTGTAACCATGCCGTCGGCAAATCATGTGGATCGCGTCACGCCAAGCGGGTCTTGGGCACGCGTCGCCATCGATAACGGCGAAGAGCTCATCGGGCTCGCCTTGCTGACCATTATCGGCCTCGTCATGGTGGCCCAGGTGTTTCTTCGCACCTTGTTCGGGGCTCCGCTGAGCTGGCCCGAGGAACTTTCGCAATTCCTGTTCATATGGTGTTCCGCCTTGGGGGCTATTGGCGCTGCCAAGCGCCTGGGTTTGGTTCGTTTGGGTGTGGTCGCCGACAATCTGCCGCCCAAGCTCCGTGCCGCCTTCGACTACGTGGTGCTGTTGCTGATCCTGATGTTGCTGGCCATTCTTGGCTGGTACGGCTGGGGCCTGATGTCGCGGACGTCGTTTTCTTTTGCCACGCTGCCCCTCACGTGGGCGTCGGCGTACGCGGCGGCGCCCGTCATGTCCGTCCTGCTGGGCGCACGCTTGATCCAGCTCCAAATATTCCGCTATCGCTTTGTATTCATCGAGACCTTTCTGGTGCCCGCCGGTGCGAATAAACTGACGGGAGGCATGGAATGATTATTTCCACCATCGTGCTGCTTGGCGCCATGTTGCTGGGCGTGCCGATTGCGTTTTCCATCGCATTGTCCGCCCTGGGTTATTTCCTGGCCGTCAACGCGAACTTGCTGGTGCTGCCCCAGCAGTTCATCGGGCAATTGGGCAATATCCCCCTGATTGCCATCCCGTTTTTCATTCTTGCCGGCGAGTTGATGAACTGTGGCGGCGTCACCCGCCGCATATTTGCTTTTGCCTTGGCCTGCGTCGGCCGCGTGCCGGGTGGTCTGGGCCATACCAACGTCGTGGCGGGCATGATTTTCGCGGGCATGTCCGGCTCGGCGGTCGCCGATTTGGCCAGTGTCGGCAAGATCGGCATGAAGGCGATGCGCGACAGCGATTATCCGGACGACCTCAGCATCGGCGTCATCACCACTACGGCGACGATCGGGCCCATCATCCCGCCCAGCATCAACATGGTCATTTTTGGCAGCATCGCCAACGTGCCCATCGGCTTGCTCTTTCTGGGGGGCGTGATCCCGGGTGTGTTGACCGGGCTGATGCTGATGTTGATGTTCGCCTTCCTGTTTTGGCGCCGCAAGGTCAAGGTGAAGGCGGCTCCGGATGTGTCCTTCTGGCGGGCGCTCCGCGAGGGCTTCTGGTCGCTGATGACACCGGTGGTCCTGCTGGGCTCCATGTTCTCCGGCGTCGCCACGCCCACGGAAGCCGCCATTCTGGCGACCGTCTACACGCTCATCGTGGCAGGGCTGATTTATCGCGAGCTGACTTGGCGCAACGTGGTAGAGGCCCTGATCAGCACGACGACGCTGTCCGGCGCCATTATGTTGATCATCGGTTTCGCGGCCCCTCTGGGCTACGTGATCTCGCGCTCGCAGGTCGCTGGTGGATTGTCGGATTTCCTGTTGGGGTCTCTGCATGATCCAACGATGATCATGCTGGCCACGGCCGTGCTGCTGCTCATCGTGGGTTGTTTCATGGAGGTGGCGGCCGCGATCATTTTGCTGACGCCCGTGCTGGGCGTGGCGCTGATCGCCACAGGGCTGGATCCGGTCTATATCGGCGTGATGATGGTCTATACCTTGGGTATCGGGCTGGTCACCCCGCCGGTGGGGCTGTGTCTGTACGTCGGCAGCCAGGTATCGGGCATCAGCCTCGAGAAGGTCATCGTGGCGGTGTGGCCGTTCCTGATTCCTCTGGTCGTCACCATGATTTTGATCATCTTATTTCCGCAGACCATCACGTGGCTGCCCAATCTCGTTTACGCGAATTAGAACCACTGAAAGGAGAGGTGCCATGCTATTCATGAATTCATTCATTCGACGTCGTCTCAAAACAGTCATCGCCGTGGCCCTGGCCGGGACGTTCATGGCCGCCGGCAGTGCCTCCGCGCAACAGGCCTTGAGTATCCGGATCGGGCAGAATATTGCGGTGGGGACGCCCCTGGACCTGGGGGTCAAGCGCTTTGCGCAATTGGTCGAAGAACGTTCCGGCGGGAAAATCAAGGTGCAGGATTACCCCGCGGGCCAGCTCGGCAACGAGCAGCAGATGATCGAGGGCATGCAGATCGGCACCCTGGATATGGCGGCCATCACCGGCTCGACATATGGCAATGTCCTGCCGGAGGCCAATGTGCTGGGTATGCTGTATGCCTTCCGCGATCCCGCCCACATGCGCAGGGCGCTCGAGGGGCCGGTCGGCGACGAGCTGGCCGCCGCTTTGCTCAAAAAGACCGGCATTCACATCGTCAGCTCTTCCTGGTATTACGGGACGCGCCAGCTGACGTCCAATAAGCCGGTGGAAACGCCGGCCGACTTGGAGGGGATGAAGCTGCGTGTCGTTCCAGTCCCCATCTTTGAGGCTTACTGGCGAGCGATGGGCGCAACCCCCACCCCGGTCGATTTCAAGGACCTGTTCACCGCCTTGCAGACGCACGTCGTCGATGCCCAGGAAAATCCTCTTGCAACGATGAAAGGGGCCGGGGTCCAGCTCGTGAACAAGTATCTGACGCTGACCGATCATCTGGTCTCGAATGTGATTGTGGGCATGAGCGACGACCTTCATAGCCGGCTGTCACCCGAGCAACTGGAGCTGGTCAAGACGGCGGTGCGTGACGCGGGCATCTATCAAGACGAACTGGTGGTCAAGAGCGAAACAGATCTGCTGGCCGAACTCAAAGCCGGCGGCATGACGGTCATCCATCCGGACAAGGCACTGTTCCGCGAGAAGGTGAAAGACGTGCCCAATACCTTCGAGGGCGGCCTGCTTGCCGATCTTTACAACAAGATCCAGGCGGTGCAGTAGTTTGACTCGCTGTCGGCGGGCCGCTGGGCGTGTCCGGGTCGCCCGCGGGCAGTGGATTGGGAACGGTAACGATCAATCGTTGGATGGAATGGTTGGGTGAGTATGGCGGCACAGCATGAGGGGGCGATTCTCGTCACCGGAATAACGGGGCTCATCGGGGCCGAGGTCGCCAGGCGCTTCGTGGACGAAGGGCGCCGCGTGATCGGTGCCGACCGGTTCGCGCCCGCCGGCCTGCCGTATCCGGTCATCACTCACGAGCTTCCAGAGGCGCACCGGTGGCACGAGCTCATCGTGCACCACCGCATCACGAAAGTCGTGCATGCCGGCGGCATTTCGGGTCCCATGGTGATGCGTGACGCGCCCGCGCGCGTTTGCGACATCAATTTGTCCTCTCTGGTGGATTTGCTCGAGGCCGCCCGCATTCACGGCATCGGGCGCGTGGTGTGGTTTTCTTCCGTCAATGCCTATGGGGACCGCCCCGACATCGCCGTGGTGGATGAAGATACGCCGCTCTACCCGACGACGGTTTACGGGGCGACCAAGGCCGCGGGGGAGGCATTGATCAACGCGTACTTCGCCGAGCACGGCGTGGACGCGGTGGCGCTCAGGGTGACCTCCTGCTATGGCCCGGGCAGGACGACGTCCTGTGTCATTCGTACCCTGGTGCAGGATGCGATGGCGAAACGCGTGACAGTGATACGGGACGAGCCGGGCCGCACCCGCCAGCATATTTACGTGGACGATGTGATCGACGGTATCTGCGCGGCGCTCGATGCGCCTCGCCTGGCGCAGCGTGCCTATAACATCGGGCCGGGCGTTGCCCAAAGCCTCGATGACATCGTCGCCCAAGTCCGCCTCGCGGTGCCGAATGTGTCGGTGCGGGTCGATCCCGAGGGGATGGGCTGGAACACCTTCGGCCTGGGCCCGCTGTCCATCGGCGCGGCGCGGCGCGATCTCGGATTCAATCCGAAGGTCGGCCTCGCCGAAGGCGCCGCCCGGGTGCGCGATGCGTTGCGCGACGCGGCGCAAGGGGCCTGATGCGTGGTGTCAGCGGATATCGCCCGAATGAGCGTTCAGCCACTCTTCGAGGAATTGCACGCAGACCCTCACTTTGGCGGAACTGCTCAGGCGTGAGGAGTAAACCGCCCAGACGTTGGCCTCTTGTGAGTGATTGGGCAGCACCCTGGTGAGCTTCCCGGAATCCAGGCTGGCCTTCACGTCCCAGATGGACCGCAGGAGTATCCCGTGCCCGTCGATGGCCCAGTGGTGCGCCAGCTCCCCGTTATTGGTCGATAGAGGACCGGACACCTTCATGCTGACCGGGCCCTCCGGACCGGTGAGGCGCCAGACGCTGGATGATTGGTCGCGCTCGCGAATGACGATGCACTGGTGATTGGCGAGGTCGGCGAAGGAGGTCGGCTGGCCAAGGCGCGCGACGTAACATGGGGACGCGGTCAGAATCCGGTAGTTGGTCGCGATGCGCTTGGCGATCAGATTGGATTCCATGACTGTCCCGACACGGATATCCAGGTCGAAACCCTCGCCTATCAGGTCGACCGGCCTGTCCAGCAGTTCGAGCTGAATTTCCATCGACGGGTACTGCTTGGCCAATTGCGACAGGGCTGGCCCCACCCTGTTGCGCCCAAAACCCGAGCTGGTGCAGACTCTCAGGAGGCCCCGCGGCGTCGTTCGGGTCTTCAAGACCATTTCGGTCATCTGATCGACGTCTTCGAGAATACGCTGCGACCATTCGTAGATAATCGTGCCGTCGTCGGTGATCGCGACCCGCCTCGTGGTTCTGTGCAGCAGCTTGGTTTTGAGCGAGCTCTCTAGTGTGGCAATTCTCTTGCTGACGTATGCCGGCGAAACGCCCAGCTCGGTCGCCGTGGCGACGAAGCTGCGGTTGCGCACAACAAGGCAAAACAGGCGCAGGTCGCCGAGTAACGGCTGATTATTCATGTTATGTGTCTTGTGATTTAACGGAACCGCCAATTATGTCGCCAGCGCTGGATAGTATCATCGCATGGACGTTTCGGACAACAGCACAAGAAGGGCAAGATGCATAAGATCGCAGTGATTTCTGGGGATGGGATCGGTAAGGAAGTCATGCCGGAAGGGCTTCGTGTATTGAAGGCCGCGGCGGCAAAATTCGATATTCAGTTCGATTTTGAAACATTCGACTGGGCTAACGCCGACTACTATACCGAGCATGGCCAGATGATGCCGTCGGACTGGTTCGAGCAACTGCGGAGCTTCGATGCCATTTATTTTGGAGCGGTCGGCTGGCCCGAAGTCGTCCCGGATCACATTTCTTTATGGGGCTCTTTGATCCAGTTTCGCCGTGGTTTCGACGAATATGTGAATCTGCGCCCGGTGCGACTCATGAAGGGCGTCCCGTGCCCCTTGGCCGGGCGTGTTCCAGGGGACATCGATTTCTATGTCGTGCGCGAGAATTCCGAAGGCGAATATTCATCCGTCGGGGGTATGGTATTCGAAGGCACCGAACGAGAAATGGTGCTTCAAGAAGCGGTATTTTCCCGCAAGGGCGTGGACCGGATATTGAAGTATGCCTTCGAACTGGCCAAAAGCCGTCCCAAGAAACACCTGACCTCCGCGACCAAGTCCAACGGCATTGCCATCAGCATGCCCTATTGGGATACGCGGGTCGAGGAAATGGCGCAGGCCTATCCCGACGTGCACTGGGATAAATATCATATCGACATCCTGTCGGCGCATTTTGTGCTCAACCCCCAGCGTTTCGATGTGGTGGTCGCCTCCAATCTGTTCGGCGACATCCTGTCGGACCTGGGGCCGGCCTGCACCGGAACGATCGGCCTCGCCCCGTCGGCGAACCTCAACCCCGAGCGCCGTTTTCCGTCCTTGTTCGAGCCTGTGCACGGTTCGGCCCCGGACATCTACGGCCAGAACATCGCAAACCCGATCGCCATGATCTGGTCCGGCGCGATGATGCTCGACTTCCTCGGCAATGGCGATGCAAAGTACCGAGCGGCGCACGATGCCGTTGTTGCCGCCATCGAAAGGGTGCTGGGGGAAGGAAAGACCGTCACGCCGGATCTCGGCGGCCAGGCGAGCACGACGGACCTCGGGATGGCGGTCGAGGCGGCGCTGCGGCGGCTCTGATCTGAGCGCAGCCGCCGCGGGCCAAGGCGCGGCAGCGCCCCCTGGCCCGCTCGGCCTGCCGCCCATGCGCGGCAAGCCGTTCATCCTGCTCCTGCGAATGTAGCACCCCGCTGTTACCCCCGCGTGCCCGGCGCTCGCATAATGGGTGTAGCGGGCGCGGCCACGACGCCGCGCGGCAAATATTCCAGGAGACAACCATGAGAGAAACCATTGATGGGACGGCGGGATCCGCCGTCCCGCGCATCCGGCGCGGTTCGCGCCGCGAATTCCTCAAGGGTACCGTCGTGTTGGCCGGCACCCTGTCGGCGGGGACGCTGCTGGCGGCGCTGGCACCCTCCAGGACTTGGGCGCTCGAGGCCCAGGTCCTGGACAAGGGCCAGGCCCGCGACCTCTTGTTGATGGCCAAGCGCCTGTATCCGCATGAGGATCTGCCGGATGCGGTGTACGCCCTGCTGGTCAAGGACATCGACGAGGCCTGCCGCGCGGCGCCGGTTCGCGATCTGGTGCGCTCGGGCCTCGAGGCGCTGAATCGCGCCGCCGACGGTCACTGGGCGGCCGCCGCCCCCGGGCGGCAGGTCGAGATCCTAGAGGCCATGCGTGCCGATCCGTTCTTTCAAAAGGTTCGGGGGCAGTGCATCACGTCGATCTATGACAACCAGATGGCCTATAAGCACTTCGGCTATGAGGGCGAGACCTGGTCCAAGGGTGGCTATATCAAGCGCGGGTTCAACGACCTCAACTGGCTGCCCGATCCGCCTGTCTCGGCAAGCCCGCCACCGTTCGATGCCTGAAGGCGGCGCGGAATCGCAGAACGCCCATCGACGGGATGGCGCCTTTCGAACGCAGCATCGGCAGGAGGCAATCATGGCCAAGTATGACTATCAGGACGACAGTGTGGTCGTCATCATCGGTTCAGGGGCCGGCGGCGGCACGCTGGCGAACGAATTGTGCCAAAAGGGTGTCAAGGTAGTGGTGCTGGAGGCGGGTGGGCGCGAAAGCCCCGAGAGCTTCATTCAGGACGAGTGGAAATCATTCGGCCAGCTCGCCTGGCTCGATCCGCGCACGACGTCCGGTTCGTGGCGCGTCGCTCGGGATTTCCCCGGGCTGCCCGCCTGGATTTGCAAGACGGTGGGCGGGACGACGACCCATTGGGCGGGCGCCTCGCTGCGCTTTCAAGAGCATGAATTCAAGGCCAGGACGACGTATGGCGAGGTGCCTGGCTGCAAGCTGCTGGATTGGCCCATCAGCCTGGGCGAGATGGAGCCCTATTACGCGCGCGCCGAAGCGAAAATGGGCGTCACGCGCACCAACGGCATTCCGGGTCTGCCCGGGAACAACAACTTCAAGATCATGTACGACGGCGCCACCAAGCTCGGCTACAAAGAAGTCAGCACCGGGCGCATGGCCATCAATAGTGTGACGCGCGATGGGCGCGGGCCCTGTATCCAGCAGGGCTTCTGTTTCCAGGGCTGCAAGTCGGCGGCCAAGTGGTCGACCCTGTATACCGAAATCCCCAAAGCCGAGGTGACTGGCCGGCTCGATTTGCGGGCCCGCTGCCAGGCCTCCCGCATCGAGCACGATCAGCGGGGCAGGGCCAGCGCCGTCGTCTATTTCGACCAGGACGGCAAGGAACAGCGCCAGGCGGCGCGCGCTGTCTGCGTGGCCGGCAATTCGATCGAGACGCCGCGCCTGCTGCTGCTTTCGGAGTCCTCGATGTTCAAAGGCGGGCTGGCCAACGGGTCCGGGCAGGTCGGGCGGAACTATATGCGTCATACGACCGGATCGGTGTATGCTGTCTTCGACAAGCCGGTGCATATGTATAGAGGGACGACGATGGCCGGCATTGTGCAGGATGAGGCGGGCCATGATCCCGCACGCGGTTTTGCCGGGGGCTACGAACTCGAGACCATCAGTCTCGGCCTGGCGTTCTACGCGGCGTTCCTGGATCCGGGCGCCTGGGGCGCCGACTTCGCCGCCTATATGGACGACTATGTCAGGACGGCGGGCTTGTGGATCGTCGGCGAGGACCTGCCCCAGGAAACGAACCGTGTCACTTTGAACACAGAGGTCAAGGATCGATTCGGTCTGCCGGTGGCCAACGTGCACTATGACGACCATGCGAACGATGAAGCCATGCGCCAGCACGCATTCGCGCGCAGTTCGGCGCTCTACGAGGCGGCGGGGGCAAGGCGCACCTTTCATACGCCGCCCTATCCCTCGACCCATAACCTGGGGTCGTGCCGCATGAGCCTCAAGGCCGATGACGGCGTATGCGATGGGCATGGCCGCGCGCACGAGGTACCAAACCTGTTCATCTCGGACGGCAGCCAGTTCACGTCGAGCGCGGCCGAGAATCCGACCCTGACGATCGTGTCGCTGGCGATCCGGCAGGCGGAGACGATCGCGGACCGCATGTCGCGCAAGGAGCTTTGAGGGACTGATGCGGCGGCCGGCCTTCGTGTGGCGGGGCGGGCGCCCAAGGGTGGTTTCAGATAGGAGGCACCATGTGTCATCTCTATTCCAACACGGACCCGATCCAGTATGAATTCCGGAGCCGATCGGTGCGCATCGCCAAGGTCGTCACCAGCATCAAGCTCGAGAACCTGTTCTGGGACACGCTGTCGCAGCTTGCTCATGACGAGGGGATGACGACCAACCAGTTGATCGCCAAGTTGTACGACGAGGTCTACGCGTACAGGAACGAGGTGCCGAACTTCACCTCCTTCCTGCGGGTGACCTGCATGCGTTATTCCGAACTCAGAGGCCAGTCGATGCGGGATGCCCGGCGCGTGCTCGACCAGACAGGGCGACATGAGGCCCCGGCGGTGACGCGCACCGCGGAAAATCATTACGCGCTGCGAGAGGGGCCGCAACCCCTGGCCCCAACTATTCTCAGGAGACCATGATGGCCAAGAAACTGCTGATGCTGGTCGGCGATTACGCCGAGGATTATGAAACCATGGTGCCGTTCCAGACCTTGCAGGCGGTCGGGCACACCGTGCATGCCGTGTGCCCGGGCAAGAAATCCGGCGATACGATCGCCACCGCGATCCATGATTTCGAGGGTGCGCAGACCTATAGCGAGAAACGCGGCCACAATTTCACCTTGAACTTCGATTTCGACCGGGCCGATCCACAGGCCTACGATGGGCTGGTGATCGCCGGCGGGCGGGCGCCCGAGTACCTGCGCCTGAACGAAAAGGTGCTGGACATCGTCCGGGCCTTCGACCGGGCCGACAAACCCATCGCCTCAGTCTGCCATGGGGCGCAGCTCTTGGCGGCGGCCGGCATCCTCAAGGGACGTACCTGCTCGGCCTATCCGGCGTGCGCGCCAGAGGTCCGCCTGGCCGGCGGCATCTATGCCGACATCGGCATCGATCAGGCCCATACCGACGGCAATCTGGTGAGCGCCCCGGCCTGGCCAGCGCATCCCGCCTGGCTGGCGCAGTTCCTGGTGGTGCTCGGCACGCGGATCGCGCACTGAGGCCACGCGCGGGCGCCCGGTACGCAGTCTTGCCGCAGGCGGCGATCTTGCCGCAGGCGGCGACGGATTTGGTTAAGCTCATGCCTGACAAGGTTCGGGCGCCATCGCTGTTGCCGGCGCGCCCGTGGGTTGATCGATCTCTTTGGGATGAGGAAGGCATGCGTTTGAATGGGAAGGTGGTGATCGTCACTGGCGCGGGCCAGGGTATCGGAGCCGCAACAGCGCTGAAATTCGCCCGCGAGGGCGCGACCGTGGCGCTGTGCGACCTGCGCGAGGATGTGGTGGACCGCAGCATCGAGGCCTGCCGCGAGGTCGGGGCCCAGGCCGTCGGTTTTGCACTGGACGTTGCCGACCGGCAGGCCGTGGACGGCATGGTGGCCGGAGTCATCGAGCGTTTCGAGCGGATCGACATCCTGGTGAACAACGCGGGCATTACCCGCGATGCCCGCTTCGAGAAAATGACGGGCGAGCAGTTCGATTCAGTGATCGAGGTCAATCTCAAGGGCGTGTTCAACGTGGCCCAGGCGGTCGTCCCCGCCATGATCGCGCAGGGCCATGGCGTCATTCTCAATGGCAGTTCGGTGGTGGGGATCTACGGAAACTTTGGGCAGACGAACTATGCCGCGGCCAAGTTCGGCGTGATTGGCCTGACCAAGACCTGGTGCCGCGAGTTGGGCCCGAAAGGCATTCGGGTCAATGCGGTCGCCCCTGGTTTCATCCAGACGCCGATGCTCTCGACCGTGCCCGACGCGGTGCTGGCCCGCATGAGCGAGCAGGTACCGCTCAGGCGCTTGGGCAGGCCCGAGGAGGTCGCGAACATCTATGCTTTTCTGGCCAGCGACGAGGCGAGCTACATCAATGGCGCGGTCATCGAGGCCAGCGGCGGTCTGACGGTCTGACGCCGGGCGGGCGCCGAGATTCGGAATCATCCTGAAAAGAGCGGAGCGCGAGATGAATATTGCCGAAAGGCTGCGGGTCCCGGCCGGTTTGAGGGTCCTGGTGACAGCGGGTGCGGCCGGCATCGGCGGTGTCATTGCCCAAGGTTTTCTCGAGGCGGGCGCGCGGGTCCACGTTTGCGACATGGATGGCGAGGCCGTGCGGCGCGTGCTGCGCGAGCGTCCGGGCATGGGCGGCACGGTCGCGGACGTCGGTGTCCGGGAGGACGTCGATCGCATGATGGATGAGGCAGTCGCCGGGCTCGAGGGCCTCGACGTGCTGGTGAACAATGCCGGCATCGCCGGCCCCACGGGAGGCATCGACGAACTCGCGCCCGCCGATTGGGAGCAGACCGTTGCGGTCAACCTCAACAGCCAGTTTTACTGCCTGCGCAAGGCCGTGCCGTTCCTGCGGCAGTCCGCACAGAGTCCGCACGTCGTGGCCATGTCCTCGGTCGCGGGACGGCTGGGCTATCCGTTTCGCGCGCCGTATGCGGCGACCAAATGGGCGATCATCGGACTCATGAAATCCCTGGCCGCGGAGCTGGGGCCGCAAGGGGTGCGAGTCAATGCTATTTTGCCCGGCTTGGTGGCGGGTGGGCGCATGGATCGTGTCATTGCCGACCGGGCCCAGGCGCTGGGCATCGGTGAGGACGCCATGCGCGCGCAGTACCTGGAAAAGGTCTCGCTGCGCCGGATGGTCACGGCGCAGGATGTGGCCGCGATGGCGCTATTCCTGTCCACGCCGGCGGCGGCGAACATGACCGGCCAGGCGATCAGCGTGGACGGCAACGTCGAATATCTGTAAGGGGCCTGTTTAGGCACGCTGGCGATCAGGGTGCGGGCTTCAGAACGCGTACTTCAGCAGCGCGCTGCCGCCCAGGCCCTCCCGTTTGCCAGTGTAGGCCTGCACGCCCAGGCTGACAGTGAGTGCACGAGCCTCCTGGGGCGCGATCTCCAGCCCCAGTTCGAATATCCCGGTGTCGCCCTTCAGGCTCGGGGCGGCAACATCGAATCCGTAGACCGTGGCGCGGGCGCTGCCGTCGAATTCGTGCTCCCAGGCTGCGCCCGCATAGGCGCGGGTCTGTTCGCTGAATGCGTAGCCCACCCGTGTCCCGACCCGCATGCGATGCGAATCGGCGTCGCCGAAACGAAAGTCGCCGCCAGCGATCGAGACCTGGTCGCCGTCCTGGTGGTTCCAGAAATATTTGGCGTACAGATCGGCACTGGTGCGCGTGCCCAGGCCGGCCACATAGCCCAGGCCCAGGTGCGCGCCGTAGTAGGGCGCGGTGCTGTCGTACGAGGCATCCGCCCCCAGCGTCCGGGTGAGGTCGGTGCTGCGCCAGTCGGTGCCGGCGCGTCCCGCCCGCAGGGAGCCCTCGGCGTACGGTCCGAGCGGGCCGCGCATATCGATGGCGGCTGGGTCGGCGAAATCGTGACGCGCCATCAGGCCCACGCCGTAGTATCGGCTCTTGCCGCTGCCGCGCGCGGTGCCGCTGTCGAAGCGGTTGGTGCTGTTGTAGTTGCCGGTGCCCAGTTCGATGAAGGCGCCGGCGGCCAGGTTGCCGTATCCGGTGTCGAAACGACGGGCGGTGCCGAGGACGAAGGATAGGCCGTCGACATCCACGTGCGAGCCCGATTCATAGCGGGAGCTGCCGCCGCTCAGGGCGCCGAAGCCCGCCCATTGACCGGTCTGGGCGGCGGCCTGGGCCCGGCCCATCGCAGCGCCGGCAATGAGGTCGCCGCCCTGGTTGATGAGGGCCAAGGGGGCGATGCGACCCTCGAGCGGAGCCTTGCTTTCTTCGTTGACGCTGACCTCGGCAACGGTGGCGAACAGGTCCGTGCCGGTGGCCGTCAGGCCCCACTGGTAGGTGAGGGCCAGACCCTGTCGCCCGGTGATGGTTGTCGGGCTTGAGGAGTATCGATTGGTCGCCAGGTCGTCCGCGTGCATCAGCGTGATTTGCGTGCCGGGCCGAAAAGGCCCCGCGCCTTGCGCGACATCCACCGCCACCGTTGCATCGCACATGCAGGCCGTGTCGGTCAGTGTCAGCACCGGGGCGCCCGGCGCGGTGCCTGGCGGCAGGACGTACTGATAGTGGTCGAAGCCCGCCACGCCGGCCGCCCTGAGCCCGGTGCCGCGGATTTCGAGGGTATTGCCGCCGCCGGGGTTTGTGCCGTCACCGCCCATGAGGAAGGTTCCGCTCAGGATCGGCGAGCCTTGCAGGACGATCCGGTTGTCGGCGGCGACGCCGTCCGTGGCCAACCCGCCGAAGACCACGCTGTCCACCACTTGCGCCTGGTCACGAATGATGATGGTGTTGCCCGTGGCATTGCCGATGGTATTGCTCTCGCCGCCGATGATCGTTCCGCGTTCGATCCGCGCCTGGTCGCGGATGATGACGGTATTGCCCAGCGCGTTGACACCGCTGCTGCCGCCCGTGATGGCATTCGCGTCGGTGATGATGGCCTGGCCCTGGATATCCACCGTGTTGCCGCGCGCTTCTCCCAAATCGCTCGCGCCGCCGTAGATGAAGCTGCCGTCGGTGATTGCGGCCCCGTCGCGGATGATGACGCTATTGTCCGCTGCGTTGCCAAGGGTCGTGTAGCCGCCATATATCAGGCTGCCGCCCGCGATCGTGGCCTGGTCGCGGATGATGACCGCGTTGCCGGTCGCGCTGTTCAGCGCATAGCCGCCCATGATGAGGGTGCCGTTCCTGGCCGTGGCCTGGTCGCGCAGGGTGACCGTATTGCCGTTGGCCGCGCCGCCTCCAGTGCCGCCCATGATGATTCCGCCGTCGACAAGGGCCTGGTCCCGGATGAGCACGGTGTTGCCCTCGGCGCTGCCGGAGCAACTGTCGCCGCCAATCACGTTGGCGCCATTCACGAGGATGGCCTGGCCGCCGATGGAGACAGTGTTGCCTGTGGCGTTGCCGCTGCAGGTGGCGGACCCGCCGCCGAAGCGCATGCCGTCATAGGTCTGCGTACCGGTGACCGTGAGGCGGTTGCCGACCGCGTTGCCATCGGCATTGTTCATTCCGCCTATGATTTCGAGAACGGGTGTGTCAGGGTCGCCAGCCGACGGCGGCGGGGTATCGATCTGGACATCCCCGCCGGTCGCTGGGCTGGAGTCTGTGCTGCAGGTTCCGATGTAGCTGTCACCGGAAAAACCGCAGTCCGTGTTCGTGCTGCCGCCGCTATTGGCGGCCCAGACCGGCCCCGCGAGGCTCAGGGCCAATATGATTGCGATGATGGGGCCCCGCCGCTGCGGGCGGCGTTTCCACATGGCCCAATGGGGGGCTTCAAGGATGTGAAGGAGAGTGTGGGCAGGCATGTCGTCCGTGGGCATGGCGAGCTCCGTTGGCTTGCGTTCAGGTTGCTGAGATTGTGTGGCCTCTATCATTGATGTGTAAAGTAAAACTGCCACCTGTTACCAGAGTTGTTTTGCTTTTTCCCGCGGTGCGCCCGGGCTGCCGCACCTAACACACTCGAGGAGACACGATGAAAAAAACCCTGATGACCTTGGCCGCCTTGTCCGTGGTGACGCTCTCCGGCTGCGTGGCCATTCGCGCGGGCAAGGCGGTGGCGACACTGATCACCCCCAAGACCGTCATGGATGCGGGCACCGATGTGAAGGCCGATCTGCACGAGCGGGTCTATTTTGCGCAGTTCAAGGAGCACTCCATGGGCTTTGGCGACGACCCCGATGCCTGCGTCTACGATACCGTCATGGCGCGCTACGTGCGAAACTGGGATGAGGTGTCCGAGCAAGGTGTCGTGGTTCACCAGGCCGACCCGGACAAGCCGATCGGCTATGGACTGATCGCGTATCACGAGCAGTGTCCGGGGCGGCCAGGCCGCGACGTCTTCTTGACGAGTAGCTGGCACCTGCCTCTGTTCAAGCGCGCCAATGTCATCGAAAAGGGCGATCGGGTCGATGCGTCCGATTACTTTGTTCAGCCTAAGGCCGATCGGCCGAAATGGGTGCCCGAGGCGATCAAGCTGATCCGTGCCCAGGCGGACAAGAATGCCAAGGCGCAGGAGTTCCTTGCGCATGTCGGGGCGGACGGCATGCCCAAGGCCCTGCCCAAGTAAACCCGGCGCGCGCCGTGTCAAAGCGCCAGGGCCGCGCGCAGCGTGACGCGGTTGAAATCGTCCACCAGGATGTCGAGGTTCAACTGCCAGAGCCCCATATCGGGCAGCGCCGGTAATTGCACCCGCCAGGCGCCATCGGGCAGGCGCCGTGCCTCGCGGCGCAGCGGTTCGAGACCGGCGTTGGGGTTGTCCAGCGTGATGGTCAGGGCTTGCGCGGCCAACGGCCGGCCCTGGAGCGTCGCCAGTTCGATGGTCCATTCGGTTCCATCGGCGGCTCGACGGATCCAGGCGAATACTTGGTCGTTGGTGAGGGCCAGTGGGCTGTCGGCGCCGGACGTCATGTGCGCGGACGCTGGCGCCACGGCGTCCAGGCTGCGCGGTGGCGGGGTGAAGCGCCACAGCGACACAATGCCCAGGATCAGGATCGCCAGGACGATTTCGGCCCGGATCGCGTGCGCGAGCCGGCGCGCGGCGCGGATGTCGCCGGCCAGGGCGGGCGCGGTCAGGCGCCAGCGGTTGTCCGCCGCCAGGGCCAGCAGGACGAAGACCAGGGCAAGCTTGGCCGACAGCACCTGGCCGTAGGACGTTTGCCATAGGTCCGCCGGCTGGTCGAGTTGCAGGAGCGCGAGCGTCAGCCCGCTGAGGGCGAGGATCGCCACCGCCGACGAGATCCACCGTGAAAACCGTGAGAGGGCTGGCAGTCTGGCCAGCGTCACCGGGCCAGCGCTCGCCGCCGCGGTATTCGGGCGATCAGCCGGGCCCTGTACGCCGGCGGCTGCGAGATGCCGGTGCAGCCTTCGCGCCAGCGGCACCAGCGCGCCCAGCCAGGCGGCGGCTGCCATTACATGCAGGGCAATGGCGGGCCGGGACAGCCACTGGGGCGGGGCGGTACCGGCGTGGCCGCTGTTGGCGACCGCGAGGCCCAGCAGGATCAGGCTGCCCGCTGCCGACAGCCGCAGGATCAGTGTCCGGTCGGTGTCCTGTGCGCGATAGGCCGCGGCCAAGGCCAGCGCGGCAAAGCCTAGCGTGCCGGCATAGGGGGTGGCCAGGGCGGCGCGCCAGGTATCGGCCTCGGTCAGGGCACTCCAGGGGGCGTCGAGCAGATCCAGGCCTTGCAAGGCCAGGTCGATGAACAGGGCGGCCAGGCCGATCCTGATCGCCCGCCGTGCCCAGTCCTCGCGGGTTGGCGGTGCGGTGGCGCGAAACACGGCTGCTCCGCAAGCCGCGAGCAGGCACACGAAAGCCAGCAGGCGGCCCGCCCAGATCGCGACATCGCGCCAGGCCTGCGCCGTGCCGAGAGGGGAGGCCGCGGCCGCGGTCGGCGCGCCGACGGCGAAATCCAGTGTACCGCCGACAGGGTGGCCATCTGCGGAGGAGGCGCGCCAGGTCAGCAGGTAGGTGCCCGGCGCGGCGGCGGGCGGCAGGGTAATGCGCACGCGGCTGCCCTCGCTTTGCGCGGGGCCCAGGGTGAGGGGCTTGCCGTCCGGGCCGAGCAGGGAGAGCGCGCTGATGCCGACCGGCTCGCTGAACTCGAGCCACATTGTCGCCGGCGCGTGGTCCAAGACGGTACCGGCCGCCGGCTCTGCGGCGACCAGGACGGCGTGCCCGAAGACGGCCTGCGACCAGGCCGCCAGGCATAGCAGCAGCAGGGCGCCTAGGGTCTTCAATGGCTGTGTCCGTGCGCGGATGCCTTGCCGGGTGCCAGGAGCTTGACTCCGGGCGCCGGGCCGTCGACGCCGTCCTTGCCCGAGGTGTCGATCCAGCGGTCGGTGCCTTGCTTGCATTCCTGGACGACCGGGAAGTACAACGTGTCGCCGGGTTTCAGCGAGGAGGATAGCGAGACGCGGAATACGAACTCGTCATAGTAGGCGTCGGGCAGGTCGCCGCTCCAGGCGATCTCGCGCACGCCCGAGGTGATCGTGGCGTCGTGCAGTGTTTCAGGTTTTGCATAGTCGCCCTGCACCAGATCGAGCGTCCAGCCTGGTTTGGGTTGCGGTTTTACGGCCACGGCGCCGTCCGGCATGCGGATGCGGATGCGCGTCGTATCGGAACCTTGGCAGCCATGGGGCACGCGCAGCACGGCCTTGTAGCTGCTCCCGATGACGGCGCTGGAGGTTTCGAAAGTGATGTGGGCACCGGCCGGCGCCGCGAGGGCGAGGCCGAGGGCCAGCGCCGCGATGCCGATCGTCGGCTTTATGAGCTTCATGGAATGTCCTTTGCAATGGGAGGGTGAGCGCAAGCCGCGCACTCAAGAGATGCGTGACGCGGGCCGCGCGTTTCAGGGGGGAACGCGCGGCGCATCGAACTCATGGATGGGGCGGCGGGGCGCGCGGCCCCAGGGGGGCGCCGCGTTCGCGAAAGACATGTGCAATGAA
Source organism: Castellaniella sp. GW247-6E4 (assembly GCF_040276065.1). Classification (NCBI taxonomy): domain Bacteria; kingdom Pseudomonadati; phylum Pseudomonadota; class Betaproteobacteria; order Burkholderiales; family Alcaligenaceae; genus Castellaniella; species Castellaniella sp. GW247-6E4. Next base: position 218,657 of record NZ_JBELOI010000005.1, read on the forward strand.
GGTTTCAGCGATCCTCGGCAGGGCCTGCGCCACAGCCGCCAATGGCCCCAGAGCGGTGAAAGTGGTCAAGGGCGAACCCGACGCGTGGTGCGCCAGCAGGCATAATGCGCAGTCGTGGCCAGCGGGGCCGCGTGCCGGAATGGGCGCGCTGCCCGGACCTGAAGGATCGTGGGCGGTGCAGATCGACAGCGTCAGCATGCTCTGCGCCCGGGCGCCGGGGTCGGGCATATAGCCTTCCGGCACCAGGGCTCGCAACATCAGGGCGAGGCACAGCATCCAGGCCCACGTCCATGAGGCGGGGTGCCACGCGGGGGATTGGGCCGACGATGTCATGCGGGCAGTATAGAACGGAAACATCCGGGCTTCCCGGTCGTCGGCTTGCGCGCCATCAAGCGGGCGGCAAATTTTCTTGTCCCGCTTGTTGTATGACAACTAAAATAGTACCGTTTCGAAGGCGAGGCATCCGGTGATCTGCCTTTGATCTGTAGTAAAAATAAGCCTCCATTGACAAAGGACGCACCAGGCGGGAATAATCACCGGCCAGTCATACGATAACTTACCTTTTCATTTTTCCATGACGCATCCCTCTGCTTCCCACCCTCCCTTCGAGCGACTCCTGCTGACCGGCGCGGCCGGTGGCTTGGGCAAGGTTCTGCGCGAATCCCTGAGACCCTGCGCACGGATCCTGCGGCTGTCCGATGTGGCGCCGATGACGCCGGCGCAGGGGCCACACGAGGAGGTCGTGCCGTGTGATCTGACGGACAAGGATGCCGTCGATGCCTTGCTCGAGGGTGTGGACGCCGTGGTCCATCTGGGCGGGATTTCAGTCGAACGGCCCTTCGAGGAAATCATCGAGGCGAACTTCCGGGGCACCTACCATCTCTATGAGGCGGTTCGCCGTCATGGCGCCCATCGAGTGGTTTTCGCCAGCTCCAACCATGTCATCGGCTTTCACAAGCAGGGCGAGCACCTCGATAACGCCTCGCTTCGCCGGCCCGATGGCTATTACGGCTTGTCGAAGTCCTTTGGCGAGGATCTGGCCAGCTTTTATCATGACCGCTACGGCATCGAGACCGTCAGCGTCCGGATCGGCTCGTCCTTCCCGCAACCGCGCAATCGGCGCATGCTGCACACTTGGTTGAGCTACCGTGATCTGGCCGAACTGGTGCGCCGTGGCTTATTCACTCCAGGCGTTGGCCACACGGTGGTCTACGGTATGTCGGACAATCGGGATGTCTGGTGGGACAACCACGGCGCGGCGATCCTCGGCTATGCGGCGCGCGACAGCTCCGAGCCCTTTCGTGCCGAGATCGAGGCCCAACCCGCGCCGGCCGTCGACGATCCGGATGTCGTCTACCAGGGCGGCGCCTTCACCGCCGCCGGCCCCTTCGAGCACCAACCCGCGGTGCGCCGTCCGACGCGTTCGGCAGGCGATGCCGAGCTGGTGCTGCACGTGCGCAACGAGATTGGCGAGAGCCCGGTGTGGCTTGCCGGCGAGCAGGCCCTGTATTGGGTCGACATTCCGGCCGGCGCGCTGCACCGCTGGCGTCCCTCGGACCAGCAGCACACGAGTTGGCGCGCCGGCCAGTCATTGGCCTGCATTGCGCCCTTGCCCGATGGCGCCTGGGTGGGCGCGATGGAGGACGGGGTCTACCGCCTGACGCCAGGCGCCGGCCAGGCGCTGGGGGCCGAGCGGCTTGCCGACGTGGAGCATGCGCGCGCCGCCATGCGCTTCAACGATGGGCGCTGCGACCGCCAAGGGCGGTTCTGGGTCGGCTCGATGTTCACCGACATGTCGCAGGCCGCCGCCATCGGGGCTTTGTACCGCATGACCGGGCGTGGAGCGGACTTGCGGCTGACGCGCATCGTCGGCGATCTGGTCGTCCCCAACGGCATGGCGTTCAGCCCGGACGGGCGCACCTTGTATCTGTCGGATTCTCATCCGACCCGGCAGAGGGTCTGGGCGTATGACTACGACATCGAGGCGGGCATGCCACGCGGCAGGCGCCTGTTCATCGAGTCCCTGCCGGGCGGGCGGCCCGACGGGGCGGCGGTCGACGCCGATGGCGGCTATTGGATCTGCGGCAATGACGCCGGCCTGGTGTATCGCTATACGCCCGATGGGCGCCTGGACCGCAGCCTGCGGGTACCGGTCCCCAAGCCCGCCATGTGCGCGTTCGGCGGACCGGGGCTGGACACCTTGTTCGTGACCACGAGCCGGCCAGCCGGCGCCGCGCCGCACGCCTTGGACGGCGCCGTGTTCGCGCTGCGCCCGGGGGTGTGCGGGCTCGAGGAACCGTCTTATGTAGGGTGAGGGCGGTCCACAGGGACCTTCCAAGGCGGGGCATCTCCCCCACCTCGCGGCTTGCATGCCGCTCGGATTCGACCGGCACACAAAGGTCCACAGGGACCTTTCAAGGTGGGGCATCTCCCCCACCTCGCGGCTTGCATGCCGCTCGGATTCGACCGGCACACAAAGGTCCACAGGGACCTTCCAAGGTGGGGCATCTCCCCCACCTCGCGGCTTGCATGCCGCTCGGATTCGACCGGCACACAAAGGTCCACAGGGACCTTCCAAGGT